>JAQUTB010000035.1 GCA_028709985.1 Dethiosulfovibrio sp. | reverse complement strand
AACACGGGAGAGATAAGGAGAAGGGCAAAAGTTGATACTACCCCACCCCAAAAACTGGCAACGGTAGCGATAGCGATGGCCGTGCCTCCCTTCCCCTGCCTTGTCATGGGGTAGCCGTCGAAAGCGGTGGCAGCGGCGGCAGGCGTGCCGGGGGTCGACAGCAATATGGACGATATAGCCCCACCGTACATACCGCCACTGTAGACCCCTCCCATCATGGCGAGGCCGACGACCGGATCCATACCGAAGGTCACAGGTATTAGAAGGGCCACCGCCATGGTAGCGGTCAGACCTGGAATAGCTCCGATTATCATTCCACCTGTGGTACCGCTTAAAATAGCGATCAAAACCTCAACTCTAAAGAGAGATGCGCAGGCTGAAAGCATCATTTCGGCCATAACTAACCTCCTAACAGGCCAGTCGGGACTGGGACCGACAGGAACCGAACGAAAACAAGGTACACGGTCCCAAGAAGCACCAGTGAGCCACCGATCAGACCTACTGGCCTCTTAAACCCCAGAATCCAACCCAGGATTATCATATAAAGCCCACTGGCGGGGAAAAATCCGACAAAATCCAAAGAGATAACGTAGATAACGGTCAGGGCCACTGTGGAGAAAAAGGGTCTTGGGGCCTTTACCCAAACCAGCTTTTCCGACGTCCCCACAAGGAGGGTCTGGATCAAGAGCAGCAAGGAGAACACCGACATGACCCCGGAGAGAAACAGGACATATCTCGCCGCAGAGACCACCCTATCGGGAAAATATCCGACCGAGATAAACATGGCTGCCGCCAGGACTAGCCCGGCGGCGGCGCACAAAATGTTGAGTTGTTTTCGACTCATGTCAGCAAGTTCCCTACCAAGGAGCGACCGCAAAGGCCTCGTCGGTGTTTTTCTGAAGGGTCCTCAGATACTCTCCGTATGCCTCTCCCTGAAACACGTCCAGAAGAAGCTGTCCCTTTGAGGCCTGTATGAACTCGGGATCCTTCAGCGCTGCGTCGAAAACCTCTATGATTTTGGTCATGACGTCGTCGGGAAGGCCGGCCGGAGCGGCAAAGCCCCTGGAAGAATCGGACAGGACGACATATCCCTGCTCGCTGCAGGTCGGGACGTCTGGAAGGGTATTCCAACGGTTCTTCGTCATGACTCCAAGGGGTCTAAGCTCACCAGACTCAAGCTGAGCGTCTACTTGGGAGACGTTCATGAACGCCATGTCCAGGTGGGCTCCCATTATGGCCGCCTTCTGCTCGGAGGATCCCTTTGACGGAACGGCGTTTATCGATATACCAGCGGCCTTCTCCAGTTGACGGAGGGCAAAGTCATCGTCACCTCCGGGCCCAGAGGTGGAGCCGGTCAATTTTCCGGGGTTTTCCTTGGCAAAAGCCACCAGATCCCCAAGAGTTTTGAAGGGGCTGTCAGGATGGACCACAACGATCCCTGGGTCTGTGACGACGTTGGCGATCGGGGCAAAGCTATCCATGGTGTATTGCGCCCTTCCCGCCGAGACATGGGCGGCTACGTGAGGGGTGTAGATACATCCGATGGTGTATCCGTCGGGCTTCGCCCTGGCGATGTACTCAAAACCTATCTGCCCCCCTGCGCCAGGCTTATTGACTATGACTATGGGCTGGCCCAGATGTTTCTCGGCAAACTTGGCTACCAGTCTGGCCATGGTGTCCGTGCCTCCCCCAGCGTTAGAGGGAACTATTATCGTCACGGGCTTCTCTGGGTAAGAAGCAAAGGCACCCCCAGCGAAGCATACGACCCCCAGCAAAACGCACAGCAAGCCTAACTTCCTCATGATGAACACTCCTGTCCTGTTATGATGATAAGGGACAAAGTCCCTTTCCCAAGTTACCCTGATATGTTACACGAAGTTATCGCTGTGGGAAAGTACTTCTCTCATCAGACCGTGCCTAAGACCACAGGTCGACACCACCATTTCAAATACCCCTACAGATCTGGCGACAGCCAAAGCTATACAGGCGCCTCCAAGAATCACCCTGGCACGGGATTCTGGAACACCGGGAATCGACACCCTATCCCTTACGTCGGTGTCGGCGAAAAGGTAGACCTGCCTTTGAATTTCATCCAAATCGATGACGTAATTTTCACCTTTTGGGATAAACGATCCCCCTGAGGCGACCGACGCCATCGTCACCAAATTTCCTCCGGTCCCCACTAACATCGGGTTATCCCCTCTAAGCTTAATCCCTCCATCATCGAGTCGAAGGGATATCCAGGATAGGGCCTGATCCAAAGAACCGCGCTCGACCTTATCGTGAGGGAAGAACCTTTCCGTCAAGGTCAGAGCCCCGAGATCCAGGCTGACAGGGTCCTCCATGGTCATACCGGCAAAAAAAGCGAACTCGGTGCTACCCCCGCCTGTATCGAAAAGCCAACAGGAACTTTCCTCCGGCATGGTCTCCCGAACAGCCCTCAGTGAATAGTCCGCCTCCTCCCTACCGGACAGAACCTTTAATTCAAGGCCAGTCTTGGACTTAAACTTTAAAGAAAATTCATCGGCATTGATAGCGCTCCTCAAGGCCATTGTGGCGAAGGCAAAGCAGAATTCCACCCCCAAAGATTTGGTCTCCTCCAAAAAGACCTCTATAGAGGTTAACGTCCTCTCCATAGCCTCCTCCATGATGAACCCCGATTTATCCAAGCCCTGACCGATTCTGGTAACCTCGTTTCTGTCCAAAACATGGACGATCTCCCCCGAGGAGCCGAGCTTGGACACCAGAAACTTCACCGAGTTAGTCCCTATCTCGATCAGCCCTACCGGTTTATCGCTCAACCTCGTCTCCTCCTTCCCTTTATGAGGCCCTTCTTTGGAGCCTTATCCTTCTTTTTCACTGCTTTTTTGCCACCGGTGGATCTCCTGTGTACTGCATCAGGCAGCTCCACCTTTGTGGAATCCATCTCCTTTATCTTCTCCTCGAAACCGAACACCGTCGGATCTATCTCCATTATCGCCTCATCGACCTGGTCCATGTGGGACAGCTTGTAATCCTGTGGCAAGGCGTTGTTGAACCTTTTGACCTTGAGAAGGGATTGGAGCTCGTTTCTCTCGTACTTGAGCAGTATCTCGGACGCGGTGATGCCGTCGGGGTGGACATAGCCATCGCTATCGGTACCCCAGAAAAACAGCTCGGCCATATCCAGGTTCTGCTCGACCTCCATCTCGCCATACCACACGTCGGCCAATATAGCCCTGAATCGATCCTTCCCCTCCGGCACTATCTTCTCAAGGCTGCCCTCTATGACCTTCATGGCGTGTTTGATCTCACCTAAAACCCTTCTGTAGCCCAGTTCGGGAAGGGAACCGGAGGAAACTATCTCCGCCTCGTTTTCGATGGTGCTGCTCCCCTTCAGGATAGCTCCAAAGTTGGGTCTGAGCTCGACCGAGGCCTCCTCAACCGGTGCATTGATCAGGGAACGAAAGACATCCCCGGTCCTCACCCCAAAGGCCTCAGCCGGCGACTTCTCCATCCAGGTGACGTAGCCTTTATCGAATAGCCCTTTTCTGCCGGCCCTACCGGACATTTGAAGGAAGGAGTTTTTGGAGATGGGACACCGATCGTGAAACTTCACCAGCTGGGCAAAGACGGCCCTCTCCGCGGGAAGGTTTACCCCAAGAGCGAGGGCGTCAGTCCCTACGACCACGTCTATGATCCTCTCCCGGTAGGCTCTCTCCACGAGCAGCTTTTCCTTGGGCAGAAGGCTCCCGTGGTATATCCCTACCCCCTTGAACATACAGCGCCTTATGCCCTGGACCTCAAGTATCCAGGCCAGATCCTCCAACCTCCTCTTGCGACTTTCGTCGAACCGCAGCCTCCGATCCGCTATCATGTCCGCTATCTGCTGAGCTCCCTTTTGGGAGAAGACGAACACGAGAGCGTCCCTTATATCCCCCGGATCTATGGGCTTATCGCAGAACGTCAGCTCAGTTACCCTCTCGTGGGATTCGTAAAGGGCAAAATTCCTCCCCGTTATGCGGTCTAGGTAATCTCTTACTCTGTCAGCTCCACCGAAGGTAGCGGACATCACCAACACAGGGACATCCATATCGGTGTTTCTGATACCGTCGATATACGCCCTGCTCCTCTCGTTTTCCCCAAAAATATAGTGGAACTCGTCTACGATAAGCTTTATACCCTTCATACCGGCGTACTTGAGGGCGTAAATCTCCTGGGTACAGCAGACTATGGGAGCACCGGCGTTTTTCTTGAAATCCCCCGTCTCTATACCAGTGTCAAACCCCATGGATATAAGATCCATATACCTTTCGTTGCTCAGTGCCTTTATAGGCGCGGTGAATATGATTTTTTGCCCATCAGGAACCGCCAAGGCCATTCCGTCGAGACCAAATAGACCAGCCCATAGATATGCCACCCAGGTCTTTCCTGTTCCAGTAGGGGCGGACAACACTGCGCTACGCCCCTCTATCGCGTAATAGGCGTCCCTCTGCCAACGGTAAAGAGAGCCACCTAAATTAACATCTGCAGACAAAACTACTTTTTCATCTTTTTCCAAAAGAACAACCTCCCGTCATCAGGACCACGCGGCCCGGCCCTAGGGACCATTATAGGCT
This sequence comes from Dethiosulfovibrio sp., assembly GCA_028709985.1. Taxonomy (GTDB): domain Bacteria; phylum Synergistota; class Synergistia; order Synergistales; family Dethiosulfovibrionaceae; genus Dethiosulfovibrio. The sequence continues at coordinate 5,793 of JAQUTB010000035.1, read as the reverse complement.
ACTTGAAAAAAATCCTATCGCAAAAAAGAGAAATAGTGTAAAATACGCCGGCTTGGTCCACATTGGATCAACTCTAAAACGAGAGGATGGTGTATATGTCAGCTCCAGAAAAGTACGATTTTGATCTGGATAGATTTATATCCAGGGAGCGCTTCGAAAAAATGAGGGAGTTTCTGACGGACAAGGAGACCCCCTGCCTGCTGCTTGACCTTAAGGCGGTGGAGAAAAACTACGATGACCTCGCAAGGAGCATGCCCTACGCCAAGATACACTACGCTATAAAGGCAAATCCCCATGAGAAGCTGCTCAAGATGTTGGTCGATAAGGGATGTAACTTCGACTTCGCATCGGTCCCGGAGCTTGACATGATAATGAAACTAGGAGCTACGCCAGACAGGCTTAGCTACGGTCACACCATCAAAAAATCGGAACATATCGCCTACGCCTACGAAAAGGGTATCAGGCTGTTCGCAACGGACTCGGAGGACGACCTGAGAAGGATAGCGAAGAACGCCCCTGGATCAAAGGTGTTCTTCAGGCTATTCATGGAGTGTAGCGGAGCGGATTGGTCCCTCTCCAGAAAGTTCGGGGCGCACCCCGACACTATATTCCAGCTCATCCAGATGTCCAAGGAACTGGACATTATCCCCTGGGGACTTTCCTTCCACGTTGGCTCACAGCAGAGGGATATAGGACAGTGGGGAAGCGCCATAGCCGGGTGCAAGTACCTATTCGACTCGGCAAGAGAGGTTGGCGTAACGCTTAAGATGATAAACCTAGGCGGAGGGTTCCCGGCGCCCTACACTCAGCCTACTGCCACATTAGAGATGTACACAAAAGAGATCACCCGCTTTTTGGTCGAGGACTTCCCGGATGGTATGCCGGAGATAATCACCGAACCGGGAAGATCGCTTGTCGGGAACAGCGGGATCCTCGTCAGCCAGGTGGTTTTGAAGTCCAAGAAGGACACGTACAACCCACACAGCTGGCTCTACATCGACGCGGGAAAGTTCGGCGGGCTCTACGAGACCATCGACGAATCGATTAAGTACCCTATATACTCGGAGAAGACTGGGCCTGTAGGCGAGTACATCATAGCAGGTCCGACCTGCGACAGTATGGACGTCCTGTACGAGGACACAAAATACCTTTTGCCCCAGGATCTGGAGGAGGGAGATAGGCTCTATTTCTTCTCCACAGGTGCATACGTAAACTCGTGCTCATTGGAGAGCTTCAACGGTTTTAAACCCCCCAAGGTCTATATATTCGATGAAGATTAGCACAAAGAGGGAGACCCTAACGGGTCTCCCTCTTTTATTCTAAAGACGCTAAGATATCTTTCCTCGCAAACGATCTGAAACCGCTGAGCCCCCACACAACAAGGATGAAGATCACAGCGACGAAACGCACAGCGTTATTGGGATAAAAGGCCGCCAGCCCGGAGACAAATGAGATTGACCTCAGACAAAAGCCTATATGGCCTACGGCCCACCCTTGAATTGCCGATGCGACACTCACTACCCCTAGAATACCTACGACGAACACGGACAAAAAAGCTACAACCCCCCCGATGAGTAAAAAATGTGGGTCGTACACGAAGGCAAAGGGAAGTATATAGGCTACGATCCCAATCGAGGTAGCGGTAAGACCGGTCCTCAGCGGATCGGACTTAGCGATCCCCGCTGCGGTAAAGGAGGCAAGACACACAGGGGGAGTTATATCCGCCATGATCCCAAAATAAAAGACGAACATGTGTGCTGCCAAGGGAAGTACCCCCAACTTCATCAGAGCCGGAGCTATCACCGTGCTCGTGACTATGTAGTTTGCTGTAGTTGGAAGTCCCATTCCCATGACAAGACAGGCTACCATAGCGACCACCAGGGTTAGGAACAGACTGCCGCCGGCTAAATCCATTATGTTCACCGACACTGTCATCCCCAGAGCCGTCAAGGTAGCTACACCGACAACTATACCGACGACACCGCAGGCAACAGCCACAGAAAGAGCGTTGAAAGCCCCATCAGCCATGGCGTCCAGAATCTGTCCTAAGGACATCCTTGTGTGTGACCTGATAGATGCCGAAAGAATCACCGTCACAGTCCCCCAAAAAGCCGCTGCCAAAGGTGTATAGTTTTTTAACAACATAGCTATTATCACCGCTATAGGTATTAGTAAGTGACCATCTCGCAAGAGCACATCGCTTAGCCTGGGAATCTCTTCCCGACCGACCCCTGCGAGATCCTTTTTCTTGGCCCTAAAGTGTACATTCGAGAGCACTGCCCCATAGTAAAGAAGAGCAGGTATAATCGCCGCCTTAGCGATCTCCAGGTAGGGAATCCCTAGAAACTGGGTCATCACAAAGGCTCCAGCGCCCATTATTGGTGGCATTAGCTGGCCGCCGGTTGAAGCGCAGGCCTCCACAGCTCCAGCGAATCTCCCCTCATAGCCTACTCTTTTCATCATCGGGATGGTCATGGCCCCTGTCGTAGCGACGTTTCCTACGGAGGAACCGCTTATGGTACCTAAAAGGGCAGAGGCCAGAACCGCTACCTTAGCCGGACCTCCCGGAGCGGATCCAGCTAAGGCCATCGACAGATCGTTGAAAAGCCTTATCCCTCCTCCAGCCGAGAGGAAAGAACCGAACAGGATAAAGACGAACACGTAGGTGGCAGACACCCCTATTGCTACTCCGTATATTCCCTCGGTTGTGAGATACATCTGTTGAATCACCCTGTTTAAGGAAAAACCCCTGTGCATGAAGATTCCTGGAGCATACCGACCCCAAAGAGCGTATGCAAGGAATAATATACCGAGAAAGGGCAAAACCCTGCCTGCTACCCTCCTACCGGCCTCGAGCACTGCCACTATCATGATCAACCCCAGTAGTACTTCATAGGGCTGAACCATAGCCCCCCTTTGTGCGATAACGTCGTGAAAGACAGCTATGTAGCCTGATACTCCTCCAGCTACAGAGGCCATAATCCAGTCTATCCAGCTTGGATGCCCCATAAGGGGAAACGCTATGTAAACCGCTACCAGGGCAAAGGTCAGATGGATAGCGTGATGGATCTCAGTGGGCAAGAGGCCAAATCCGGCGGAGTAAAGATGGTAGGCCGACATCGATACCAACAACAAAAAAAGGAAGCGCCCCCTTAAGGGGCCATACTTATCCAACAAAGACTTCAAGGACATATCCCCCTATGCAGACAGAATAAAAAAGGGAGCCCGTAAGCTCCCTTTTTGTCCGATTTTCACCGCTTATTTTGAGGCCCCTATTTCGTCGTAGTACCTCTTTGCACCTGGGTGAAGGGGGAGGACAACCTGATCCAGGTTTTTGGGGTCCATAAGCCTCATCTTCTCCGCCACCATCACAAGATCGGCCTTGTTGTCGTAGAGGAGCTTGGTCATCTCGTAGACGAGATCCTCCGGCACATCGTCCCTGACGGTCAACATGTTCCAGCTGGCGTACCCCTGGACAGGTTTATCCTGGTTGGGGTAGGTCTCAGAGGGAATCTGGAAGGCAGTCCAAGCGGGAAGGTCCGCCAGGACCTTTTTAAGATGCTCTTCTGGCACATCTATAAATTTGACCAACCCCAAGGTGGTCATCTCAACTACACCGGGGACACCAAGAGAACCCACGAAAACCGCACCGTCGATCCTCTTATCCGCAAAGGCCTTGGCGGTATCGGCTATGCTGAGCCTTTCAGGAGATATATCCTTATCAGGGTCGATTCCCGCAGCGGACAAAAGCTGTCTGGCCATAACCTCGGTTCCGCTGGCAACTGCGCCTATAGATATCCTCTTACCTCTAAAATCGTCAAAAGAGTTTATGCCACTGTCTTTAGCGACTATAAGCTGAACCACCTCAGGGAAAAGGGGTACCATCGCCCTTATAAATTTCTTAGGGGTTCCCTCATAGCTACCGGTACCCATAAAAGCAGGATACGAGACTCCGTCCATAAAGGCCACGTCCGCTTCCTTGCTCTCCATGAGCTGAATATTGTGGACAGTGCCACCGGAGGTCTGAACCCCCGCTTTAAAGTCCGGTATGTTGTCGTTCCATATCTTAGCCATGGCGACACCGACGGGATAGTAGGTTCCTTTCGTGCTTGCGGTGGCGATGTTGATAAACTGAACCGCAAAAGAGGAGCTAGCCATGACCAGAACCGCCGAAATTGACGCTAAAACTGATAGGACAGATTTACGAGACATTTTAACCCTCCAAGGAATTTTTTTTATAACAAAAAGTATGTTATGCTAGGAGCGTTCTTTTGTCAACACGGAGAGTATACATATTTTTAAAAGCTAAGCAGATCGTCGAAAAATCGGACTAGAGCTGCTATAAACTCCTCCCACAGGCTCTTTTTGTCGGAGAGGCGGTCCACCTTTGCGCTCAAGGATCTCACATTTCGTTTTAGCCTGATAATCTCGTTTCTGGACCAGATATCGCGGCGCTTTAACTCGAAGACCTCTCTTGAAAGTTGATCGATAACTCTCGCCAATTCCGACATTCTATTATCCGAGGAAGAAGCTACTCCCGCCCCTGCGGACAGCTCTCTTATAACCTCATCCGGGTTTTTCCCCGATTTTTCCAGTTTATCCGCAAAAGCCAGCAGGACCGCCGCCTCTTTGGGGTATTTTCTACTACGCCCCTCCCCCTCGATAGGGAGAACATTTTCGTATCTATCCCTGAGCGTCCTGGCCCTGGACTCCCCCAACTTGGCCAAAGACGCGATTTCCTTGAAAGGATACAGTTTATCGCCCATGAAAAAACCCCCTATTTTATTATTGACGAAAAAAGCCGCCTTAAGGCGGCTTTTTTTAATAAGATTTAGCTAATATAGCTAGACGGCTGCCTTCCTTACCGGTGTAAAAACACCTGCCAGTTTTACCCTGGTCCTCCAAGGGGAAACAACGGACTGTAGCCCCAGTGGACTCTTTTATAGCTTTTTCATCCTCTTTTGTCCCACCAAAATAGGCCTTGACGAACCCACCTTTGGTCTCGACGATATCCTTTAGTTCATCCAAGCTGGATGCGGTATAGGTGTTCTGCTCCCTGAAGCTTCGCGCCTTCTCGAACATATCCTTTTGAATGGTCTCAAGAAGCTCGGATACCGCTATCTCCAGCCCCTCCCAGGGAAGATCCAGCTTCTCGCCCGTGTCCCTTCGAACCGCCCTCACGACCCCATTCTCGAACTCCTTCTCTCCAAGCTCCAATCTCAGAGGAACCCCTTTTTGAAGGTGATAGAAGAAACGATCCCCCGGTCTCATGTGAAACTGACGGTCCACGTCGACATGATGGAGCCCGATAACCGACTCGATGAGGTCTCCCAGCGCCTTTGCCTTGGGAAGCAGGACCTGCTCAGCTCTGGCCTCGTCCTTGCTTATTGGCAGTATAGCCACCTTTTTAGGCGCGATTCTGGGCGGAAGAATCAGTCCATCGTCGTCGGAGTGGGTCATTATCACAGCCCCTATTAGCCTAGTCGAGACACCCCAACTGGTGGTCCAGGCAAACTCCATCTGTTCCTCTTTGTTCTGGAACTGGATATTGAACGCCTTCGAGAAATTCTGACCCAGGAAGTGGCTGGTCCCAGCCTGAAGGGCCTTGGTATCGCTCATCATTGTTTCGGTGGTGTAGGTCTCCTCAGCGCCGGGGAAACGCTCGCCATCGGACTTGACCCCCGGCACCACAGGAAGGGCCAATTCCTCCGTCATTATACGGCGGTAGACCTCCAGCATCCTCTCAGTCTCCTCTATAGCCTCCTGCTTGGTGGCGTGAGCGGTATGTCCCTC
>JAQUTB010000034.1:8689-10439 GCA_028709985.1 Dethiosulfovibrio sp. | reverse complement strand
TGCTGGCCTTGAGCTTGTTCTGAAGCTGTCCAGCCCTGTCCACTACCTGCTTCAAAGCCTGCTCCTCCTCCACGGTCCCCTGGATGGACTCATGGGCGTAGGACGATAGGGTCTCTATGAGAGAGGAGATCTCCCCAGCGGCCTTGTTGGACTCCTCGGCCAGCTTTCGAACCTCCTCGGCGACCACTGCGAAGCCCCGTCCAGCCTCCCCAGCCCTGGCCGCCTCTATGGCAGCGTTGAGGGCAAGAAGGTTTGTCTGGTCCGCGATGCCGGTGATGGCTCCAACAAACCCGGTGATGGACTCGACAGCACCGGCGAGGGAGGATATTCTCTCCCTGTTTTTCTGGGATCTGAGGCTAACTCCGTCGATCTCCTCGACAACATCGTTCATCTCCTTGGCGACCTCTTTGGTGAAGCCGAAGGTCTTGGACGAGGCTGCGACGCCTCTTTCCGATGCGTTTGCGACTGAGGCCGCGGTTGCGGCCATCTCCTCCACCCCAGCGTTGGACTGCTCAACTGCGGCAGCGTTTGCCTCTGATAACGTGACTATCTCCTCTACCGCCTCTTTGACCCTGTCGATGGATCCCTTCGAGTTTCTCGAGAGGTCGGACATGGTCTGTGAGTCGTTGCCGAGACGACCAGCTATGGCCATCACGTCCTCTATAAGCCTGGAAAGCTTCTCCATAAACTGGTTCAGGGACGAACCAAGACGACCGACCTCGTCGGCGGTCTTGATGCCTATTCTGACAGTGAGGTCTCCATCTCCCTCTCCGAGGTCCTTAACCACCGTCGTCATCCTGCGGAGAGGAGAGGCCACACGGAGAAGTCCCACCACGTTCATGGCCAAAACCAGTGCGAACACCAACACCGCGATGGTGGCGATCCTCCTTGTTATGCTGGTCTCGGTCTGAGACGCCTCGCCTCTGAAAGAGGAGATAAGCTGGTCCTTTGTGGCAAGGCTGGCCATACGGAGATCCTCAAGGTATGCCACGTCAAGGCCCACCTCGACCAGGCCGATCTTTTTGTCGTCGTGCATTATGGGAGCCTCAAACACCTTTACCGTGCTGGACTCAAGCTTCTTTCCCGCAAGAGGGGACCCTTTATCGTCATAGATGACGGAGTAAAGGACGTTAGGGACCTTGAGCATCCCAGCGGCGTAGTCGTTCAATGCCGATTCGTTGAAATCCCAAAGAGGGCCAGCCGCTATCCAGGCCAGATAGCCGGACATGGCCTTGCCGTAGGCGTCGGCAGCTCTCTCGTCGCTCTCGTTTTTGTTTTTGATATCGTCATTGAGCATTCTCTCTGCGACGGCCTCTACTGTCTGAGACATATGGTCGACCCCTCTGCTGGCGACAAAAGCCAACGAGCCAGCGAGGAATATCATGCTTAAAGCGACTAATACACCCAGTTTTGAGACAATACTTTTAGACACAGAGACCCCCCCATTCAGATTATCTTGCATGATGGATACATAAGGACGTAATACGGCTTTGACGGATTCTGTAAACTACCTGTCATCATTATTCTACATCAAATCCTCTGAAAAATCCCCATCTTTCTCCCTGTTGATCGGCGTACAGCTTATGGGGATAATAGACAAGATCGGAACATCCCGTGACTGAGATAAATATGAGCAAGATCAATCGGGGAGGAATTAAGTTGAAGACTAAAATCATCTCCATACTGCGAAAAAATCCCGGCCAGTTCGTGTCGGGACAGGAAATATGCGACAGTCTAAAGGTCAGCAGGA
>JAQUTB010000034.1:0-8679 GCA_028709985.1 Dethiosulfovibrio sp. | reverse complement strand
AACACATAAACCAGTTGAGAGAAGAGGGTTACGTCATCGAGTCGATCCCCAAAAAGGGTTACAGGATAACGACCTCCCCTGACAGGATTACCGAGCACGAGATCGCCCCCTGGCTAAAGACCAAGAGTCTGGGGAGAGTCCTGATCCATCATAAGACGGTGGACTCCACCAACGTAGTGGCAAAAAACCTTGCCAGGGACGGCTGTCCTGAGGGTACGTTGGTGACCGCCGAGCACCAGACGGCAGGAAGAGGCCGTAGCGGCAGGATATGGACGTCGTTGGAGGGAGGTGCCATCCAGATGTCGCTGATTTTAAGACCTCAAGCCCCTCCCGCAAAAGCACCGTCGATAACCCAGATCGGTGCAGCCTCCGTGGCTCTGGTCCTGGAGTCACTGGGGCTATCGCCCAGAATAAAGTGGCCCAACGACGTGCTTCTGTCCGGTAAAAAAGTGTGCGGATTCCTCACCGAGATGAGCTGTGAGCTGGACCACTTCCACTTTATAGTGGGCGGGATGGGCATCAATGTCGGATGGGCGTCTGTCCCGGAGGAGATATCCCAAGTCGCCACATCCCTGGTCGACGAGGGAGTTGAAGCCCCAGACAGGGCAAGGCTGACCGCGGAGGTAATAAACAGCTTTGAGCCCCTGTATCTTTCTTTTCTCGCTGGGGACAGTTCCCCCTACCTGGAGGTATGCAGAAGGCTCTCCTGGCTGAAGGGGAAGGAGATATCCTTCAGCCGAGACGGAGAGACCTTAAAAGGCGTCGCAGGGGATATCGACGACCAGGGAAGGCTGGAGGTGTGTTACCGAGACGGCAGAAGGGATTTCCTCCTCTCCGGCGAGGTACACATAGGGACATCGGCTACCCTTTCCTAGAGGCCACCGATTCCTTCGCGAAGACGGCCTCCTCCGCCGATAGAATGCTCTCAGGGGAGAGGATCAGGATCATCCTTTCCCCTTCGCCCTCGACCCTGGCGACCTTAGAGACAAAATCCCTGGCCCTTCCCATCTCCTTCATGGAGAGAGGAGGCTCGCTTATCCTCGAAAGAGGGATCTCCTCCACCCCTGTGACGTCGTCGACCATGAGGCCCAAAAGCCCCTGGGCCATCTCGACCACCAATATCCTTCCATCCTCGGAGATGGACCCATCCGCTCCCATATTGAGCCTCTTTCTGAGGCTCACAGCCGGGATAACGTCGCCCCTGAGGTCCAAAACCCCTTCGACAAAATCGGGCATACCCGGAACCTCGGACATGTTACCCACCCTGTTTATCTCCCTGATGGTCTTTATGGGAAGGCCGAAGGGCTGTCCCGATACCCTGAATACGACGAAGGTCTCGTACACCTCGGATAGCTCGCCGTTTCTCCCTCTGACGCCGTCGTCCTCCGACGCTATACTCCTGAGCCTTTCCCTATCGATTAATCCGTCTTTGTCCAGCAATGTCACTATCTCATCGCGGTGGTTCACTATAGCGCTGACGCTCTGACGTCCCGATTCTCCTCTTACGACGGCGGGAGGATCGCTGACCTCCGACAGGGGGACCTGAAGGACCTCCTTTATGGCGTCGGCGACAAAGCCTATTTTAAAATCGTCGTAGTCGGCGACCAAAATCTTGGCCCTCTCTGGGTCTATATCTCCCGATCGACATAGCCTCTGCCTCAGGTTGACTATGGGCAGTATGGCGCCTCTCACCTGGAGGACACCCTCGACGAAGGGGGGAGAGTCTGGCACCGATACCGGCTCCTGATACCGAAGGATTTCCCTGACCTCCTCCAGAGGGAACCCGTAGACATCCCCTCCCAGCTCAAAGGTGACTATCCTCATGGTCTCCTCTGAGGCAGCGGTCCCCGTCTCATCCGCCCTTCCCTTTGAGATACGGTTTATGACCTCTCTGTCAACCGAAAGTATCGAGGCGGCATCGAGGAATATCACCAGCTGATCCCCGTGACGCAGAACTCCTTGGACTACGCTCCTGTCCAGATTTGCACTGGAATCCAGGTCCTTCATGTTTCCCGTGTCAAGCTCAGACACCTGTGACGCCGAATCCACCATAACCCCGGCAATAAGGCCGTCTATGACCAACACAAGTATCTCCGATCGATCCATATTTACGTCCACGCCACCTAGTCTCACCGACAGGTCCACCACCGGTATGACGTCCCCACGAAGGTTTATTATCCCTCGGACATGCTTGGACGCCATCGGCAGAGGGGTTATCTCCGGCCGAGAGATTATTTCCTTGACGTTTTCCAGCGGCAGAGCGAAGTGCCTCCCGTCAAGTACAAACTCAACACAGCTGCTCTTTTTAGCCATATCGTCAGACCCCCTTATGATCTCGACATGAGAAAAAAACCATCGTGATTCCACTATACACATTTCAGACATTTTTCGCTACATCGTCAGTTACAACAGAGCCTCAAATATGATGTTTTTTCCCCGCTTTACGGGCCAACCCTTTTCTGCTATGGTAATTTAGCCTTAAAAAATAGATGTCAGGGAAAGAGCTGTTGCCAGTGAGGTTACGACACCAGACGAGATCTTTGATATTCACCTCCACCGCCGGCTTGGTGCTGGTGGCGGTGCTTTTGATAGCCGGGTTCCTCCCAGTCAGGTTCAGCGATATGGAGGAACGTATCACGAAAGAGGCGTTTGAGAGCTCCCTAGCCTCCGCCAGGAACACCATGAGAGCCCAGGAGAGACTCAACTCCGACTGGGCCTGGTGGGATGCGTCCTACTGTTTTCTGACGGAGGGGGACCCAAACTACCTTAAGGAGCACGTCCCTCCTGAGTTGCTATGGGAAAACGGACTGTACTTCGCCGCCATAATAGGCCAGGACCGATCAATAAGGTGGAGCGCCAGACTTGGAAGCAGAGCCCCGATGTTGCTTCCTCTGACGGAGGAGCAAGGACTGATCCTCCAGAGGATAGTCCAACAAAACCCCATCAAGGAGGACGAGATACTATCGGGATACACAACCATGTCGGAGGGCATCACCGTCGCCCTTACGGTCTGCTGTGTGCTCAAAAACGATAAATCAGGACCCTCCGCCGGATGGTTTATCCTGGCGTCCCGCCCCGACAGCCGATGGTTCGGCCCCTCCGGGCAGATAAAACTCACGTCAAGATCGGACAGACCCCTCCGAGCTTTAACCATATTTGCGGGAAACACCTTGATAAGCGAGGAACTTCCCTCTCTCCAATCCATCGAGCCAACGATAATAACGATGACAAGACCCGCGACGATAATAGCGGAGGGAGATAGAATCCTACACCTGAGCGTCCTAGCCCTGATACTATCGGGAACGATGATCGGTCTGATGACGTATTCGTGGCTGACTCGAAATTTCATAAATCGCATAGAGTTCCTAAAAAGGCAGATAAACGTGGAGACCCCTACACAGCTGAGGGATTCGGTGGACGACGAGATAGGGGACCTGTGTCGTGCGTTCAACGAACTGTTGAACGCTCTAAAGAGACAGGGCGAGATCCACAGGATCGAGTCCCTCCAGGATCCTCTCACGGGACTGGCCAACAGGAGGATGCTGGACAGCAGGCTTCAGGATGCCGTATCCTCCGCGGAGATAACCGGCAGGAGGATAGCCCTTATAATGATCGACCTGGACGGGTTCAAAGGCGTCAACGATTCCCTCGGTCATTCGGTTGGAGACGCCCTTTTGAGGCAGGTTGGAGACAGGTTCAACTCCCTGGCAGGCGAGAACTACACCATAGCTAGAATAGGCGGGGACGAGTTCTCCCTGGTAGTGGAGGGAATCCAAGAGGACGAGGCGATGGCCATATGCAGGAGGATCAGGGGAGTACTGCTACAGCCCTTCCACGTGGGCAACTCGTCCTTACAGATATCGGCAAGCATCGGCCTGGCCCTGTTCCCCCAAGACAGCCAGGACAGGGTTGCCCTATTCGACGCAGCCGACGCAGCAATGTACCGGGCTAAAAAAGGCAGAAGTGGGCTGGAGCGTTACGACCCAGCCCTGGACGGTCTAGACCCACACTCGGAGATGATAGACAGCAGGATAAAAGAGGCTCTGGATAGAGGCCTGATGGAGCCCAGATACGAGAGGGAGATCTATCTAGACGGCGACCGTAGGACCAGATCCTACCTGATTCTACCGGACTGCGAGGGAATCGACCCAATAGACCTTCTCTCCAGGTCCAGGTCCAACGGCACAGCAGCAGCCATAGACATGATGATACTTAGAAAGGCCCTAAAGGATGGGAGGAAAAGCCCCCTGTCCCTGGATCTCTCGGTTTGGCACGTCTGGAACGAGGGACTCCCGCTAGCTTTATCGGGCATAATAAGGGACGAAGGCTTCGACCCATCCAAGTTGGAGCTGTCCTTCGACGTCCGATGTCTCGAGGAACACAGGGACAGATGCGTCATGATGATGAAAAGGCTAAAATCATGTGGAGTATCCATCTCTCTAAGGGAGTTCGGCCGTCATTATGTGCCTTTTGAGACGATCAGGTCTTTGGGGCTAAGCTCGGTGAAGATACCGGAGGAGGCCCTAGCCACGGCACAGGGCAACTCATCGGAGTACCTGGTATCCGCTATGTTAAGATTGGCAGAGGAGATGGGAGTGGAGACTGTCATGACCGGAGCAAAATCGGTTGAACAGCTCGAAAAAGCCAAGGATATGGGGTTCAACGCCGTCAGGATGAATGATCGGCTTGACAGTGCCCTTGCCGATGATATAGTAAACAGGTGAGTATAAAAACATACCAGAGGAGGCGGGATTATGGCAGGTTACTTTGAGCCCTATGACGCGCTGGACGATAAGACCAGGGAGATCTCCCGGGCTATCTCCAGCCTCAGGGAGGAACTGGAAGCGGTGGACTACTACAACCAGAGAGTTGCCACGTCCACCGACCCTCAACTCAGGTCCATCATGGCCCACAACAGGGACGAGGAGATCGAGCACGCCTGCATGACCATCGAGTGGCTTCGTCGCAACATGGATAAGTGGGACGATGAGCTGAAGGACTATCTTTTCACCGAGGGAGATATCACCGCACTTGAAGAAGGCAGTGCAGGTTCTGAGACCTCCGGCTCCGCTGGATCCAGCCTGGGGCTGGGTAAGCTTGGCTAGGACTAGGATAAAGAGGGAGGGAAAAACATGGATCTTCTGAAACGCTCTTTAGCCCCTATAACCCAGGAGGCCTGGGATGAGATAGACGATCAGGCCAGAAACGTCCTCAAAGGCAGCCTCTCGGCGAGGCGAGTCGTTGACGTCAAAGGCCCTTTCGGATGGGACTTCCACGGATGGCCCATAGGACGTCTTTCCGTATCCGACTCTCCCTTCGTGGAGGGAACAGAGCACGGCATACGCCAGATACAGCCCCTGGTCGAGGTCAGAGTACCCTTCTCGATCAGCAGATGGGACCTTGACGATATAAGCAGAGGCAGCAAGACCACCGATCTCTCCGCCCTTGAGGAAGCGGCCAGGAAGCTAGCCTTGTTCGAGGAGAGAGCCATATACACCGGCATGGACTCTGGGTGCATGGTCGGGATGGCCGGAGCATCGGAGGGTGATGCAGTGGCTGTTCCTGACGACGACGAGGGCTTGGTTCAGGCCATAGTCCAAGCCGCCATGACGCTCAAGGATCGGTCGGTGGACGGTCCATACTGCCTGGTATGTCAAAAAGAGCTCTGGAAGAGGATAATGACCGTCTCCAAGGGCTATCCTCTCAAGAAACGTCTTGAGGCTCTGACGGACAAGGTGGTACTATCCCCCATGGTTGACAGGTCGTTCTTGGTCTCCACAAGAGGCGGTGACATGGAGCTTGTTTTGGGGCAGGACATATCCATAGGCTACTCCGGAACATCCCAGGGCATGGTGGACCTTTTCCTGACCGAGTCCTTCACGTTCTCGGTTTCGGGACCAGAGGTCATAGTTCCCTTAGCTCTGTAGACAAAGGCTGTCACACCGGCAGGGAGGAAGCGTTCTCGCTTCCTCCCTGCTATTTTCGGAAAGGGAGTATCTCGATTGAGCATGACAATTCAAGAGATCCTGGATCTGCCGTCCATGAAGGGGCTCAGGGTCATAGCGGGAGCCGATTGCATAGGATCCAGACAGGTGAGTAGCGTGACGGTCCTGGACGCGCCTGACGCTTGTTCATGGGTCAGGGAAGGAGATCTCATCGTAAGTTCCGGCTATATTTTTAAAGACTCACCCGAGCTCTTGATGGACCTGATAAAAAGCCTGGCTGCGATAGGGGCGGCGGGCCTTGGAATAAAGACCGATAGATACATAAAAGAGGTTCCCCAAAACGTTATAGATCTGGCTGAATCCTCATCGATACCTCTGATCCACGTCCCCAACCACTTTGCGTTCGCCGACATAATCCATCCGGTTCTGTCGGAGATAGTCAACAGACAGGCCAGGCTTCTCCGCTACTCAGAGACGGTCCGTCACTCCTTCTTCAACCTGTCGGTAAACGGAGCGGACCTTAAGACCATACTGGAGAACCTACAGGACTTCACCCACAAACCCTTCGCGTTCGTGGACACCCTCACAGGGGAAAGATACTTCTTCGGCGAAACCCAGTCGTTACAGTCTAGGTTCGACTCCACTCCACTGAGAGACCTGCTCTCGTCCGGGACATCCGACTCTATATCCCTAAACGGCAAGGTCTACGGGTATCTCCTTTTCGACTGCAAACCGGAGGATCTGGCCGAGAGAAACTGCGAGATACCAGTCACCCAGGCAAAGGGTGCCATACTGCTTTACATGCAAAGACGCATAGCGGAGATCCAGGCGGAGAGCCGATACCGCAACGAGTTCGTCCAGGACATCCTCATACATAACCTCAGGTTCGAGGGGGAGGTGTGGAACAGGGCGAAGATGTTCGGATGGGACCTTCAAGGATCCCACTGCGTAGTCGTAATGGATATAGACAACTACAAACACCAGTTCGAGAGTAGGTCCAGGGAGAGGGATTTTCTTCCCATGCTGGAGAGCACTAAAAAGCGGATATACTGCATCTGCAAAAATCACGTCCATGGCCTGTTCGAATCGGTGCCCTACACGGAGATGAGCGACTCCATTTCGTTCATACTGCCAACGGAGGAAGGGTTTCCAGCATTTAAGGCCAAAACCATACCGCTCTTTAGGGATATTCAGGCCTCCATCAAGGAAGACACCCACTTTACCGTAACCATAGGTATCGGAAGTCAAAAGGACAGCGTCTTCGAGTGCCACCATAGCTACGACGAGGCGAGAAAAGCCCTCGAGACTGTCAGAGCTGCCGCAGGCGGCAACAGAGTGGTTTTTTGGAAGGATTTAGGAGCCTACAAGCTACTTGGCTCCCTGTACGACACCGACACAGGACATTCCTTCTACAGGGAGTACATCGGGCCGATAATAGACCACGACAAGAGGCGAAAATCGGAGTTACTAAGGACCCTCAAAGCCATGGTCAGAAACAACTGGCAGATGAAGGCGGCGGCCAAGGACCTCTCCGTCCACTACAGCACACTGAAATACCGCTACGCCAAGATATGCGACCTCCTTGAGTTTGACCCCGAGGACAGCGAGCAAAGGCTGAACCTGGCTCTATCGCTAAAGCTGTACCTCATGAACCAAGACCTTGAGGAATATTGACCCCAAGGAACTAAATATTCCCAGCCTATATTTGAAGCTTAGCCAATTAAGCTCTAAATATAGGCTTTTTTTCGTCCTTTATATAGGATGACCCTTATCATATTGAACCCTATCATATGGACATCCGGAGGGTTCTAGGGGATCTGGATAAAAATAGGAGGAGGGATTCATCTTGCCAGCGGAAGTTCTAAGGATAGCCAACAGCGGCGTAGTGTGGGCGATAGCCGTGCTTATAGTACTAATAGCCCTGGTTCAGTCTTTATTGTACATTCGGTTAGCCTTTAAAACGGCTGACGAAATCGGCTTTTCTAGGGATCTGTGCGTCAAAGGGCTCAGATCTGGGACCATCTCAGCCATAGGCCCTTCCATAGCGGTATTCATCGTAATGGTAGGGATGATGTCGGTGGTCGGAGCACCGATAACCTGGCTCAGGCTGTCTATAATCGGGGCAGCACCGACCGAGCTCACAGCGGCTACGGTAGGGTCTCAGGCATACGGGGTCGAGTTCGGGTCAGCGTCCTACGACCTCACAGCCCTGGCGACGTCTTGGTGGACCATGACCATAAACGGCATTGGGTGGCTCCTGTTTGTGGGGCTGTTCACCCACAGATTGGAGGCTTTAAGGGAGAGAGTCGGAGGAGGAGACACCAGATGGTTGGCGATACTCTCCGGCGCGGCCTCCTTGGGATGCTTCGGCTTTCTCAACGCAGGCAACATAAAGACGGGAATTGAGCAACTCTCCGCGTCAGCCCAGATAGAGGGAGCGGGCGGACCTCTCTACGCAGCCATAGGGGGCCTGATCTCCATGATGATCCTGCTCAAGGTCGCAAACAGGGTGACATGGCTAAAAGAGTACACCCTCGGCATAGCTATGCTCATAGGCATGGCCTTCGCCGTGGTCATGGTATAGGAGGCTAGAAAAATGAGCGATAAAACCGGATTTGATTCCCTGTGGAGAGGCCCTGCTATCAGGATAGGCCGTTTCACCGTTTTGGTAACGGCAGCCCTCACCTTTTTACCGTGCGTTTATCTCTATCTGGCCCATGGAGCCTTCCCCTCG
>JAQUTB010000033.1:2314-10578 GCA_028709985.1 Dethiosulfovibrio sp. | reverse complement strand
CTCCACGACCTGTGTCGAACAGAGAAAAAACACGGCCAGGCCGGAGCCAATCTACTGAGGGAACAGGGATTTTTCTCCGTGGCCAGGCTCGTGGCTACCCACATGGACCACCCTTACGACGGAAGTCTGGACGAGGGGGCACTCCTATACCTGGCTGATAAGCTGACCTGCAACGACAGGCTCTGCTCCGTGGAGGAAAGGCTAGAGGGAATGATGGCCAAGTTCGACGGGGACGAGAAGGCCCAAAAAGGCGCTATCAGGAGGCTGGATAAGGCCAAGGCCATGTTGGACCACCTCTCACGTCTGTTGGGTGGAGACGCGATGGGGATGTTGCGATGACAAGGCTGTTTTTGGTCCGCCACGGCATGCCCGCCCTGCCAGGCGAAAAAACCTTTTACGGCTCCACCGACCTGCCCCTCTCCCAAAAAGGCAGGGAACAGGCCGAGGCCCTTCGTCCCCTATGGGAATCGATAAAACCGCAGCGAGTCTACTCCAGCCCTCTGTCCAGGTCCATAGACACAGCCAGGCTGTCGGGCCTGGAGCCGGAGACCATGGAAGACATATCGGAGATAGACATGGGGTCATGGGAGATGGTCCCCTTCAGTGTCATATCAAAAGCCCATCCCCAGGACTTCAGGGACAGGTGGCAAGACATAGAGACCTTCCGACCGCCAGGAGGGGAGAGCTTTAGAGACGTGGCTGAACGGGCCCAAAGGGCCTTCAGGATCATGACAGAGGACAGTGAGGATACAGCTGTGGCGTTCGGCCACATAGGTGTCTTCAGGGCGATACTGTGGAGGGAGCTGGGCATACCCCTTAAGGCAACCTTCAGCCTGAACCAGGATCACTGCGGGATCCACGTCCTACAGGTCCAGTCGAACAGGATTTCCCTGGAGAGGGCCAACTGGGCCCCTATCCAGATGTGGGGGGATACAGAAAAAAATGGATAAAGGCATACTTAAAGCGTTGGAGAACGCCCTGGACAACCGATCTCCAGGTGTCCTATGCACCGTGGTGGGAAAGAACGGATCGACGCCCTGCCGGGTCGGGGCCAAGATGTGGGTCGAGCCAAGCGGGGCGATAAAGGGCACTGTGGGAGGGGGCGACCTGGAGAGGAGGGCCATATCCATGGCCCTTGATATGATATCCCACGGGACCCCCCACAGGATAATGGAATACAGACTGGATCCGGGAGAACCCAGCGGAGACGGCCTGATCTGCGGCGGAGCCACGTCCATTTTCCTCGAGCTATTGGGAAGAAAAAGGGACGTGGTCATATTCGGGGCCGGCCATGTGGGTCAGGCAGTGGGCACGATCGCGTCATTTTGCGGCTACAACGTTACCTTTTGGGACGACCGAGACGGGATAAAAATACCGAAAGACGCTAAGATCGTGACGTCACCTCTGGAGGAATCCCTGCCTATGTTGGACCTTGGGCCAGGAGTCTCAGTTGTCATCTGCACATGGGGGCACGGCAAAGACGGAGACGCGGTCAAACTTCTCGACGGCTGTAGCGCCTCCTATATAGGCATGTTATCATCGAAAACCAAGGCGGCAAAGCTCTGGGATAGGCTGAAAGACGAGGGGGTCTCGGAGGACCATCTGTCCAGGATACACACCCCTATAGGGCTCAGCATAGGGGCTGGGTCGCCGCAGGAGATAGCCATATCCATAATGGCGGAGATAATATCGGAGGGTTCGGGAAGCGGATCGGACGTATGTCCATCGGTCCTGTAAACCAGCTGAGAAGGGAAGGGGAAGAGGACATGACAAAATACACAGGATCTCTTAAGGACATACCGCTACACAAGGCCAGTGGACCGACCATGGAAAAGAGGATAGTGTTCAGCCCGGACGTCAACGACTGGCCGGGGCACGTGGTCCGCTATTTCACCATAAAGGCCAGCACCGGCAACCCGCTCCATCGCCACGACTGGCCCCACTGGGGACTGATACTCAAGGGAAGTGCCACAGGCGAGGTCGATGGGGAGACCTTCCACATGGAAGAGGGCGGATGGTTCTACATACCTCCCAAGGTAGCCCATCGTTTTCAGGCCGGTGAGGAGGACTTCCACTTCATCTGCATGGTGCCGGAGTAGGGAGATAGGCTTCCCGTCACCATGGTGGAATAGATAAGGGATCGATAAAAGGCCCGAGCGGCCAAGTCCGTTCGGGCCTTTTGCTAACCTTTTCTCAGGCTTATGGGATCGGAATACTGGGCCTCGGCATCCCAGGGGAACAGTATCCAGGTATCCTGACTGACCTCGGTGACGTAGGTATCCACGTAGGGCTTCCCCTCGGGCTTGGCGTACACAGTGGCGAAGCGGGCCTCCGGGAACATCTCCCTGACGACCTTGGCTGTCTTGCCGGTATCGACGAGGTCGTCGACTATCAGCCAGCCATCCCCCTTGCTGGACGTGTCTATCTGCTTGATTATCTGAAGCTCTCCCTGTCGTTTCATGGTATAGCTGGATATACAAACAGTGTCCACAAGCTTCACGTCAAGCTCTCTGGCCATTATGGCAGCGGGAATGAGCCCTCCCCTCGCTATGCCGATAATCCTCTCCCACTTGCGATCAAGAAGCCTCCAGGCCAGGGCTTTGCAGTCCCTCTGCATCTGCTCCCAGGATATCGTAAAAGTCTTATGATATCTATCCTCAGAACTCATCGAAATTCCCTCCAAAAGATAAAAAATCTCCCCATCCTTCAGGGGGAGTAGAACATAAACTATCAGGCCTAATTCTACATAAACAACGGCAAAGAGGAAAGCGTTCTCTCTGCGCTACGTGGAAAAAGGTGGATCGAACGTGATATACTCGCATAAGAGGACTTTTCCTCGCTAAAAGAAAAGGGGGTATTCACGTTGAAAAGACACAAAGTTGCAGCAGCGTTGGCCTTATCTCTGGCGGTGCTCGTGGCGGGAAGCGCCATAGCCGCCATGAAGATGATCCCGATGCAGGATATCAAAACAGGCTTTATCTACATAGGCCCTGTGGGAGACGGCGGCTACACCTACATGCACGATCAGGGACGGACCTACATGCATGAGCAGAACCCCGATCTGCCCAAGAGCGTCATAGTCGAGAACGTGCCGGAAGGCCCCGACGCCGCCAGGGTCACTGAGACTCTGGTGAGACGGGGAGCCAACGTCATATTTGGAAACTCCTTCGGATACATGGATTTCATGCTTGACGTGGCAAAACGCTACCCCGACGTCTACTTCATGCACTGCTCTGGCTACAAGACCGCGCCTAACATGGGAACCTATTTCGGCAGAATGTATCAGCCCAGATACCTGTCCGGCATAGTGGCGGGAGCCATGACCAAGAGCAACATACTGGGATACGTCGCGGCACAGCCCATCCCCGAGGTCATCAGGGGAATAAACGCCTTCACACTAGGGGCAAGAAGCGTCAACCCCAACGTCACGGTAAAGGTAATATGGCTCTTCTCCTGGTTTGACCCAGGAAAGGAAAAGGAAGCGGCCAAAGCCCTCATAGACGCGGGAGCCGACGTCATAGGGATGCACGCCGACAGCGGCGCAGCCCCACAGGCCTGCGAGGAAGCAGGAGTCTACGTCATAGGATACAACAACGACATGTCTCAGTTTGCCCCGACAAAGCACCTCACCGCCCCTATATGGAACTGGGGCGCAGTGTACGACTACACGGTAAAACAGGTCTCCCAGGGAGTATGGCAGCCTGATCAGATTTGGTGGGGACTGAAAGAGAACATGGTCGGCCTGGCCCCGTTCAGCGAAGCGGTGCCAAAGTCGCTTGTGGAGACCGTCGAATCCAGAAAGAAAGCCATCGTCTCCGGCGAATGGGACGTCTTCTGGGGCCCCATATGGGACCAAAACGGCGAGCTCAAGGTCAAGGATAACGAGAAAATGTCCGACGGAGAGATGTTGGGCATGGACTGGTTTGTTCAGGGCGTGGAGGCCAGCATCCCCAAATAAACGCGAGGACTTCTTTCCTAAACGCCGTCTTTCGATGTATTATGTTGTGAGGATGCTTATATAGAGCGTCCTCACTTTATTTTTTTAGAGGGGGAAAGGCCATGACCGAACCTAGCACCCTATTGGTTGAGATGAGAGGGATAACAAAATCCTTTCAGGGTATAAAGGCAAACGACCAGGTCGACTTACAGCTCAAAAGAGGCGAGGTTCTGGCGCTTTTAGGCGAAAACGGGGCCGGTAAATCCACCCTGATGAACGTACTTTCAGGCATATACCTCCCTGACAGCGGGACCATCGACATAGACGGCAAAAGGTTATCCTTCGGATCTCCCCACGACGCCATAGCCGCCGGCATAGGGATGGTTCACCAACATTTTATGTTAGTCCCTTCCCAGACTGTATGGGAGAACATGGTCCTAGGGCTGCCCGAACTTCCCCAGGTGCTTCCTAAAGCCAAGATCATATCCGACATCAGGGATATATCACAGCAATACGGCTTGGACGTGGATCCAGAGGCGATCATATGGCAGCTGTCCATAGGAGAACAGCAGAGGGTCGAGATATTAAAATCCCTCTACCGAAAGGCACAGGTCCTGATCCTGGACGAACCCACCGCGGTGCTCACCCCTCAGGAGGCAAAAAACCTGTTTCACACGGTCAAGAGGATGACCAAAGAGGGACGAGGGGTAATCTTCATATCCCACAAACTGGACGAGGTAATGGAGATATCCGACAACGTCATGGTCCTCCGCAAAGGAAAACTGGTCGGGATCGTCGACACAAAGGGATCAAGCAAGGAAAAGATCGCCGAGATGATGGTGGGCAGGAGGGTAAACCTGGAGTTGGATAAAAAGGACATCGTCCCAGGCAAGATCGTTCTCTCCCTATCCCAGGCCAACGCTCTCAGTGATCGCGGCCTGAAGGCGTTGAACGACGTGTCATTAGAGCTCAGAGAGGGGCAGATACTGGGCTTAGCGGGGGTCGCCGGAAACGGCCAGACAGAGCTCTGTCAGGTGATGGCTGGGCTCAGGAAGATGACTTCCGGCAAGCTATTTCTGAACGAGGTGGAGGTCACGGACCTTCCTCCCAGAAAGCTCATAGACAGCGGCGTTCGCTACATACCGGCGGACCGCAAGGGAACAGGCATGGTCTCCAACATGGACGTCAGGGAGAACTCCACGCTTAAAAGATACTGGAGAAGCCCTGTGGCTAAGGGGATGCTCATAGACTGGAAGGCGGTCTTAAAACACGCCATGGGGATAGTGAAGGACTTCAACGTGGACACCCCTTCAGTTGAGACCCCTGTCAGAAACCTGTCAGGAGGTAACATCCAAAAGCTCATGTTGGGGCGGGAGCTCAGCGACGTGCCCAAGGTCCTTATAGCGATGAACCCCACCTGGGGGCTTGACGTTGCGGCCACCAGATTCGTCAGGGAACAGCTTCTGGAGGAGAGGGAGAAGGGGGCCGCCATATTCCTCATATCCGAGGACCTGGACGAACTTCTGTCTCTGAGCGACAGAATGGCGGTCATCTACAGAGGCAAGATAATGGGAATGATAGAGGACCCCAATACCTTTGGGATAGAGAGGATCGGCATGATGATGGCAGGGACCAGGATAGAGGACGCCGGAGGTGCTATATAATGAGACTCAAGACCCAGAAAAGGCTCAATCAACCTATTTGGCTTGAGATAGCCATCCCCGTCGGAGGGCTTGTAATGGCCTTCCTGGTGAGCGGCGTGTTCTTAACTGCGATGGGCGTGTCGCCCATGGAGGCCTATCGTGAGATGTACTACTCCGCCTTCGGGGACAGCTACGGCCTAAGCGAGTGCATGGTCAAGGCCATCCCCCTCGCTATGGCAGCAATAGCTGTGACGCTCTCTTTCAAGATGCTCATATGGAACATCGGTGCGGAGGGTCAGATATTCATGGGAGCCATAGCAGCAGCTGCGGCAGCTAGGTACTTTCCCTCCGACAACCACGTCTTAATGCTTTTCTCAATGGGGTCCTTAGCCATTTTGGCAGGGGGACTATGGGCGGCCTTTGCTGGATATCTAAAGGCCCGATGGAACGTAAACGAGATAATAACCACATTGATGATGAACTATATAGCCATACATCTGATGGACTACTTCGTATACGGTCCTTGGAGAGATCCAGCCAGCCTGGGTTTTCCCATGACCGCCCCGTTTCCCCAGTCTGCCAGGCTGATGGAGATGGGATGGGGAAGGGTCCACTCCGGGATAATTCTGGCCGCGATCCTCATATTCATGGCCTGGTGGGTATTTAAGATGACAAGATGGGGATACGAGATCAGGGTTATCGGGGAGAACCCCAAAGCCGCCACCTTCGCCGGGATAGACTACGTGAAGAACGTGGTCGTCGTGATGTTTATATCGGGAGCTATCGCTGGCCTCGCTGGCATGACCGAGGTCGCAGGACTACAGGGCAGGCTTCAACACGGATTCTCCGGTGGCTTCGGCTACACCGCCATAATAGTGGCCTGGTTGTCCCGGCTGAACCCCATCGCAATAGCCCTGGTGGCCTTCCTGATGGGAGGCCTACTGGTCGGAGGAGAGTCCCTCCAGATCGTCATGGGCCTGCCCATAGCCAGCACGCTTGTCGTTCAAGGTTGCATACTGTTTTTCATCCTAGCGGGGGAGTTCTTCCGACGTTACCGTATAGTAATAGCAAAGGAGGACGTATAGAATGGAGATCCTCATACCTATCCTGGCGGCAGCTGTGAGAAGTGGGACCCCCATACTCTACGCCACTTTAGGAGAGATAATCACTGAGAAGAGCGGCGTTATGAACCTGGGGCTGGAGGGTCTGATGCTCCTAGGGGCTCTCTCCGGCTTCGCCGTCACATCCGCCACCGGAAGCCCGTGGCTCGGGGTGGCGGCGGCCTTCGTTGTTGGGGCGTTCTTCAGCCTCTTCCACGCCATCGTCTGCGTATCCCTGGGAGGGAACCAGGTTGTTAGTGGACTGGCCCTGACCATGTTGGGAACCGGCGTCACAGCCATACTTGGTCGCAACTACGTCGGGCAGCTTATAAGCGGCTTTTCCAGGATACCGGTCCCGTTTCTTTCGGACATTCCGGTGATAGGACCTATCTTCTTCAACCACGACCCGCTGGTATACCTGTCCTACGGCCTGGTGCTGTTCCTGTGCTGGTTCCTATGGAGGACTAAATCGGGGCTTAACCTCAGGGCGGTTGGCGACAACCCGAGGGCGGCCGACTCTCTGGGGCTGAGCGTAGTGGCCATAAGATACGTCTACACCATGATAGGCGGAGGCATAGTAGCCATAGGTGGAGCCTACCTGTCGGTATCCTACAGCCACATGTGGACCGAGGGGATGTCGGCGGGAAGGGGCTGGATCGCCGTGGCGTTGGTCATCTTCGCAATATGGAACCCGGCCAGAGCAGCGTTCGGATCATACCTGTTCGGGGGGGTGGAGGCCTGCCAGCTCAGAATCCAGGCAGCAGGAACCAACATCTCCGCACCGATACTCCTGATGCTGCCCTACATCCTCACCATAACTGTTTTGCTGGTAATCTCGATCAGGAAAGGAAAGGGAATCCTGTTCGGAGCCCCTGCCTCGCTTGGAACTCCCTTCTACAGAGAGGAACGATAACTACGGAGGCACGGCCCTATACAGGCCGTGCCTCCGCTTTTAATCCTCTATTCCCTCAAGTGCCTTGGACACCTTGTCCAGGTCCTCGATGCCCTGAATATCCGACTCCAACATGGGAAGTTTTACCACGCCGTACTTGCCGAACTTCTCCTCTATGGTCGCTAGATGGCCCTCCTGGTTCCCCCTTCGGCGACGGAAAAACTCTCCTGCCTCAGGTGGAACTATCCTGTTGACTATCACCGAACCGACCTTTATGTCGAACTCCTCCAACAGGGCTATCGCCCGCTCCGTCTCAAGTATTGGCATCTTCTCCGGGTTCAGGACGAAGTGAAACACCGAAAGGTCGTGGTCAGTCAGAAGGTCCTTCGCCCTCTGAAACATGTCCCTCCTCTTGGTGAGGATCTGAAATATGGGATCCTCTTTGAGCTTCTCCTGGAGCTCTTTCTCGTACTTGGCGGCCATCCTCATAAGGTCCATGGCCTTGGTCCTTTTCTTTATGAGGTGGTCTATCCAAACCTCAAGGACCTCCGGCAGGGTCAAAAGCCTGAGTGTGTGTCCAGTGGGAGCGGTATCGAACACCACCACGTCGTATTTATCCCCGGCCTGCTCCATTATCTCCACGAACCGATCGAAGATAGCCGCCTCCTCCGCGCCTGGCGACAGATAGGCTA
>JAQUTB010000033.1:0-2304 GCA_028709985.1 Dethiosulfovibrio sp. | reverse complement strand
TCTTGATCTCCTCCACTATAGCTGCGCTGACTATGTGGAGCATCTGAGACTGGATCGACTCCATATACCTTTTTGCCTCAAGTGCGGCGTCGATCTCCAGTCCCCAGAGGTTTGGCTCAAGCTGTATGACATCGCTGCCTATGGGTCGACCTACCGCGTCAGCGAGGGAATGTGCCGGATCGGTGGAGACGACCAAGGTCCTGACCCCTCTTCTCGCCAAGCCTAGGGCATAGGAGGACGCACAGGTGGTCTTCCCTGTACCGCCTTTACCGCCAAAAAATGTGTATCTCCTGTACATTTACGCCACCCTTTCCGGATCAATCGAAGTCGAACTGAGCCGCCTTCTCCGCTATGATCATCTTGCGGTTCTGTATGCGTCTCTCCCAACCATCCATATCCTCCGCCACGTAGGGAAGGAGCTCAAGCATGTAGTAAGAGATAGGATTGGGTATACCTAGATAGTCACCGAACAGGAGCAACATAAGGTCGTCGTTTATATCGAAGGCCTCTTTTCTTATCACCGCGTTTCTCTTGTCCAGGAAAGTACCAAAAGCGAAGAGCTTAGCCCAATAGAGATATTTCTTGATTATTTTCAGGAACTTTTCCACTTAACATCCCTCCAGACCTACGGTCAGTTCTCCTCAAGGCCCTTACCTTTGAATCTGGGGTCTTTCATAAGCGCCCTCATCACCTTCATAGGCACGCCGAGATCGGCCGATATCTGCATGATGGGGGCCACCTGCCCCGGCTGATGCCAGAGATATTCCCGAACCTGATCTCTAAGACGGCGATAGCGAGCCTCGCAGTCGCTACAGGCCATATCCTCGGAGGTCCCGAAAAAAGCCTTGCCGCAGAGGGCACAGGCCTTTATTCCAGAGCCATTACCGCTCACTCTCTCTCACCCACCGCTAAGGCTATGGTCTGAAGCATCAATTTTTTGTTTATGGGTTTAGTGAGGTAATCATCCATACCGGCGCTAAGACACATCTCCCTATCCCCTTTCATGGCGTTGGCGGTCATCGCTACTATTACGGGACGATAGGATATCTCTCCCGAACTCTCCATCTCCCTTATTCTCCTTGTGGCCTCCAGACCGTCCATGCCGGGCATCTGGACGTCCATCAATATAAGGTCGTAAAGTCCCTGTTTGGCCGACTCGACAGCCTTAAAACCGTCCTCTGCTGAATCTATGGCCCAATCCAACCCGTTTAACATGGCCTCCGCCAGCTTTCGGTTGAGCATATTGTCCTCCACCAGAAGGACCTTCAGCCCCCTTGGGACGGCAACTTCCTCGTCCAGCCCCCTCTGCCCGGGTTTATTTTCCTCCTTGACTATGGGGAAAACAAGGTCCACAAAAAAGGTGGAACCAACCCCCGGCTTGCTCTTCAGCCAGATACGTCCCCCCATAAGCTCCACTATCTGGCGGGAGATAGCCAAACCAAGCCCGGCACCCTTAAATCTTTTTGAGAGGGAGACGTCTCCCTGGTAGAAGGTTTCGAATATCCTACCCTGCTTCTCCTGCGGAATTCCCAGTCCCGTATCCTGAACTGAGAACCTAAGAGACACCTCTCCATCGGACAGTCTGAGGGCGAACACAGAAAGGGTTATGCCCCCTTTCTCTGTGAATTTTGCCCCGTTGCTCATCAAATTCATCAAAACCTGTTTCAACCTGCCAGGATCGCAGATGACCCTTTCAGGCACTGTCTTATCAAGGATGTACTCGACGATAAGGCCATCGGACATTCCCCCTGCCTTGGTCATCTCCACAACCGATCGGCACAGGTCCTCAAGATGGCAGGGCTCCGACGTAAGTGTCATCTCCCTGGCCTCTACCCTTGAGAGATCCAGTATATTGTCTATCAGGTGAAAGAGGTCCTTTCCGGCAAAACTGGCGTTCTCCAGATATTCCCTGTCCTTGTCCAATAGGGCACCTGACTCAAGCACCAGATCGGTCATACCCAACATAACGTTTATAGGAGTCCTGATCTCATGGCTCATGTTGGCCAAAAAAGAGCTCTTCGCCGCGTTGGCCGACTCCGCCCTCTCCTTGGCGAGGACAAGTTCCTCGTTGGTCTTCTCCAGGTCCACCGTCCTCTTTCGAACTATGTCCTCCAGGTTATGCTGGTACTCGGTAAGCCGTCTTTCCGACTCCACCAGCCTTATAACCTTTTTTTCAAGATCCTTGTTTAAGTCCTGCACCAGACTGTAAAGCTCTAGGTTTTGGAGCGAGATGGAGGCTATGCTTAATATCAGGGCGATAAAGGACAGTGATATATCGTCTATGTGTCCTTTTTCCCTCTCACA
>JAQUTB010000032.1 GCA_028709985.1 Dethiosulfovibrio sp. | reverse complement strand
GACAGACCTAGTATCCACAACTATGAGCTTTGTGACCTCGTCCATTCGGACCTTTCTGGGAGTCAGAACCGTCCATCTACCTCTATGACGTTTGAGAAAATCCCTTACGTTTCTATTAGCGGACCCGGAGAAACAGGGAACGCCGTCGGGATATAGTTTCCCGGCGGCGATCATGCTTGCCAGAGAGTCGAAGTCGCTGCCGACGTGACTCGTTATGAGCTTCAACGACAGGCCTCACACAGGGCTTCCCTAAAGGACAGGCTTGCCCTGAGGACGTCCGATACCGCCACGGGAACCGGAGGTTTTTTCATGAGTCCTGTGGCCTCCTCTGTTATAGCTGGAACCAGGTTTGCCAGGGTGTAAAACTGGACCTCCCAGTTTTCCGTCAAGAACTGATCGTATTTGGAGTAAGCCGTCTCCAAGGACAGAAGGTTGGCCTGGTAGGCAAGCTTTTTGCCAAGCACCGCGGAGATGAGTTGTCTGGCCTGTTTTCTGAAGGCACACTGTATTCTCACGGTGCAGATGGACGACATCCTCTGCATTTTGCTCCCATGGGGAAGCAAGAATTCCCTGAGCTCATCCAAAGACCCATCGTTCTCTATGATAAGATCGGCGGCGGCCCTTTTTTCCTCCGAGGAGAGCAGGAACTTCTCCCTGGACATAAGCTTTTCCTCCGATAGCCCCCTATGGCCGTTTCTGGAGGCCCGTGTGCTGGAGGAGGCGGTTACGTAGGCGGTCATGTCGCACCAGTAGGGAACCCCCGACTCGAACATGAGGGGTATCTCCACCACGACCCATCCCCTCTCCGAGGCCAGGCCCGACGTCATCTCTCTTCTGACCAGAGGGTGGATAAGGTCGCACAGCCATCGGTAGTCCCCTTCGTCGGAGAACACTCTGTCCGCGACTCCGCTGAAGGATATCTCTCCTTTATCGTTTATGACCGAATCTCCCCATCTTCCCTTGGCGGCCTGGAACAACTCCGGCTCGGTCCAAAGTTTTTTGACTATGATATCGGCGTCTATTATCCTAGCGCCCATATCCCTGAACAAAGACGCCACAGTAGACTTACCGGCCCCAATATCTCCGGTTAAACCCAAAACGAACATTCTGGGGTTCCTCCTCTCCTACTTCCTCCATAGACCTGCAAGCCTCTGGGATCTCCCACAAAAACCTGGACAGGCCGTTGACGAGGACCGATCCGAAAAGACGTCGAAAACCCACTCCGGAGACGTATAGCCTCTCCTCAGCTCTGGTTATCCCTACGTACCAAAGTCGGCGTTCTTCCTCCATCTCTTCCAGCGATCCATCGATGACCCTGCTGTGTGGGAAAAGCCCTTCCTCTAAGCCTACCACAAAAACCACCGGGAACTCCAATCCTTTGGCGGAATGGAGGGAGGAGAGGCTAATCCCCTCCGGGATGCCACCCACCTCTTGATCGGTGTATAGCGATATCTCGGCCAGGACGTCCTCGAGAGAGTCCGACTCGGCGTTGAGTGACGTCAGTTCCATGACGTTTTCCCTGCGTTCCTCCCACTGATCCTGGTAGCTTTTCTCAAGATACAGGCCATATCCTATAGAGTCAAGGATATATGGGACAAGCGCTCCCATGTCCGCCCCCATGCCCAGCAAAGACAGCATATGACAGGCTAAGTCCTTGATCCCTAAGGCCCCCTTGCCTTTGAGTGGGCATTTTCCATCGGCCAGCTTTAGCCACACCGATTTCGAGTCGCCTGGTTCCCTCAATAGGAAGTCGGACAGAACCGATAGTCCTTTGGCGCCGATCCCTCTGGGAGGTACGTTGACCACTCTGGCCAGGGCGCTCCCATCTCTGTGGTTTACGGCAAGCCTTAGGTAGGAGATGACGTCTTTGACCTCTTTACGGTCATAGAAGGCCGTTCCCTTGACGACACGGTAGGGGATGGACCTGGATATGAACTCCTGCTCGAAGTTTCGGCTCAAAGCGTTGATTCTGTACAAAATCGCTATATCGCTGTAGCGATATCCCATGGAGACCAGCTCTTCGACTTTATCGGCGACGTATCTCGCCTCGGCCCTCTCGTCCACGAGCTTCGCAACCTCTATGAGGTCTCCGCCGGAACGGTCGGTCCAGAGCCGTTTGTCCGGTCTGTTGACGTTGTTTCTGATGACGGCGTTGGCCGCGTCGAGTATTACGCCGGAGGAGCGATAGTTCTGCTCCAGCTTGACGACCTTGGCCCCGGGAAAGTGCCTCTCGAAGCCAAGTATAACCGACATATCCGCCCCTCTCCATCCGTATATGGACTGATCTGGATCCCCGACGACCATGATGTTAGGTGATTTTCCCGCTAGCATCTTCATCATCGAAAACTGGGGCCTGTTGACGTCCTGATACTCGTCCACGAGCACCCACTCGACCCTGGCTCTCTCTCTCTCAAGTACCGAGCTGTCTGTGGCCATCAGGTGGAGGGGCATCGTTATGAGATCGTCGAAGTCGAAGGCTCCCTGCTCCCTCATTGAATCGCGGTATTTGTCGAAGACCTCGGCTATTTCACCGTCCAGGACTGGGGTTAGGGTTGCCGGATCGCAGGAGGTCTTGGCCCTCGAGATGCCGTCTAAAAACCAGGATGGATCGGCCTGGGATGGGTCTATGCCCATCTCCTTGGCTATTTTTTTGATCAGGAAGAGGCACTCGGATCGATCGAAAACCACGAAGTTTCTCCTGTACCCTCTGGACTCCAGAGCATCCCTGTTTCGAAATAGCATCTGTAGCCCGAAGGAGTGGAAGGTCGATACCTGAGCGTCTTTGGCCCTCTCGCCCAACATTGTCTCGACCCGCTCTTTCATCTCCCTGGCTGCCTTGTTGGTGAAGGTGACGGCCAGTATTCTCCAAGGGGCGACGGCGCACTCTCTGACCAGCCAAGCTATTTTGCTGGTCAGGACCCTCGTCTTTCCGCTTCCTGCTCCCGCCAGAACCAGGAGGGGAGCCCCCTTGAAGGAGACCGCCTCCCTCTGTTTGGGATTCAGTCCCTCCAGGATGGCCGAGTTTACCTTCATCCTCTCCGCTTCTCCTCCAACCAGCTTCTCACCAAAGAGGACCATTCGTCCAGCCCCTCTTTTCTGTAGCAGGATATCCGCAAGGTAGAAGCTTTGGGGTTTAGCTTGGCGACGTCGGACCAGAACAGGTCGTCGTCGAAGGAGACGTAGGGAGATAAATCGGTCTTGGTCAGGACTACCGCCGAGGCCTCGGTGAATAGCAGCGGGTATTTTAGAGGCTTATCTGGCCCCTCCGGCACGGAGGAGATGGCGACTTTGTGGTCCTCACCGACGTCGAACTCGGCGGGACAGACCAGGTTGCCAACGTTCTCTATGTATATCACGTCCAGATCCTCCAGAGGCAGCTTCTCGAGGGTCATGTCGACCCAGTTGGCCTCCAGATGGCAGCCTCCCTCGGTGTTTATCTGTATGGAAGGTATCCCAAGGGCGTCTATCCTTACCGCGTCCCTGTCCGTAGCGACATCGCCCTCTATAACCGCCGATCTGAGGCCGTCTTTTCCGAGGGTGTTCTCCAAAAGGGTCGTCTTGCCCGATCCAGGCGATCCTATAAGGTTTATCATGAGGATGCCCTTTTCTGCGAGCTTGTCCCTTATCTTTTTAGCGTAACTCATGTCAGCGGCCATGACAGCCTGCTGTATGTCTATTTTTCTTACCGCCATTACTCCTCCACCTCCAAAGAGTCTATATCCATCTCCATACCCTGTAGCATATCCACGTCCTTGCTTCCACAGTGAGGACAGAGATATCCCAGGTCCGATTCTCCCCATCTTCCACCACAGCTGCGACATAAAAACTCGATAGGGACGGGAATTATAACAAGCTCTGCTCCCTCTAGGTTGGTTCCCTTTATCGACGCGGTGAAGGCGAAGGTAAGGATGTGAGGTATTACCTGCCTCATGGCCCCAACCCGAAGCGTCACCGACTTAATCGCGCTCCATTCGTTGGCCTCGTAAAGGTCGTCAAGGGCGTCTATTACCGCCTTCACCATCGATAGTTCGTGCATCCCATCTCACCAACTCCTGGCTATAAAAAAAGGGACCCCTGAGGGTCCCTTCGGAGATTTTTCTAGTCCGCCGGCTCCAACAGCCCGTATCCCCCGGACTTCCTCTTGTAGACTACGTTGACCGATCCGCTCTCCGCGTTTGAAAAGACGAAGAAGCTGTGACCGAGAAGGTCCATCTGCATGCAAGCCTCCTCGGCGTGCATCGGCCTTAGAGGGAACCTTTTGACCTTGACTATGTCCTCTTCCTTCTCCTCTACGGGAGCCTTGGACATATCGGAGATCAGATCATCCAGGTTGAAGGAGACATCGTGAGTCTTAAGCTGAACCCTATCGGTGAGGTATTTCTTGTGGCGTCTGATGCGCCTTTCAAGGTTTTTGAGGGCTATATCAAAGGCCTTTCTGAGGTCTGAATCCCTCTCCTCACCTCTCATGATGACGCCGTTGACGTTGGAGGTCACCTCTACGGTGTGGATACCCCGACTTAGGTTAAGAACAATTTGGTTATCAAGGATCTTCGGGAAAAACTTTTCCAGTTTTGAGAGCTTCCTCTCCATGTACTCCTTAAGCTCGTCCGACAGCTCGGCGTTGCGATTCACAAAACGAATATCCATTCTCTATTTCCTCCCTTCCTCCAACAGTTGCGTCTTAGTGCAATGTTATTTTAACACATACGGGAGATATGGGCAACATCCCCAAGCTCTATGTAGAGTATAAACCACTTCTGGCAAAAGTACGAGATAGGCAGTAGCTTTTTATGCCCTTTTTTGTTTAAATGGCCCTGGTAGCTTTACCATAAGACCTAAGGAGATGAGCGTTATGATTCTTTCTGAAAGGGCACTTAGACTGGAACCCTCAGCGACACTGGCCGTGGTGGCTAAGGCAAAGGCCATGAAGCGAGAGGGAAAGCCGGTTATATCCTTCGGAGCAGGGGAACCGGACTTCAACTCTCCCGACTCGGCGCTTCGCTACGGCAAGGAGGCTATGGACGCAGGACATACCCACTACACCCCAGGGACCGGCATTCCGGAGCTCAGGGAGGCGGTCTGCGATTATTATAAGGACCGTTTTGGCCTTGAGTATGCCCCAGGAGACGTGGTTATCGGAGCCGGAGCCAAGATACTCCTCTACGAAGCCCTCAGCTGTATCATCAACCCAGGAGACGAGGTTATGGTGTTCGCACCGGCCTGGGTAAGCTACGTGGAGCAGATACGCCTCTGCGAGGGCAAGGAGGTCATACTGGACACCTCCGATACAGGATTCATACCGGATCTGGACCAGGTAAGAAAGGCTATCACCCCGAGGACCAGGTGCATAATGATAAACACGCCCAACAACCCCACCGGGGCGGTTTACGACGAGAAGACGCTTAAAGGGCTTGCGGCTCTGGCGGTTGAGCACGATATCACCATCATCTACGACGAGATATACGAACAGCTTGTGTACGGCAACGCGGTCCACCACCAGATAGTCGCCTTGGCACCGGAGGCCAGGGACAACATCATAGTTATAAACGGCGTCAGCAAGGCCTACGCTATGACGGGATGGAGAATAGGCTACGCCCTCGGAGCCTCTAAGGTCATGTCGAAGATAGGAGCCCTTCAGGGACACCTCACTTCTAACCCCTGCTCTGTGGCACAGTACGCCGCTCTGGGAGCGCTAAAAGAGGCGCACAACGATATAGTGACCATGCACGGTCATTTCTCCGCTAGGAGAGAGCTCATACTGAAGCTTTTGGCCGATATGCCCCTTATAAAGTTCGTCGAGCCGGAGGGAGCTTTCTACGTCCTTGTGGACGTCAGAGAGGCCCTGGGCAAGGCCAAAGACGGCAAGGTCGTATCCGACGACGTTTCCTTCTGCGAGAGGCTCCTGGAGTCCTCTTACGTGGCGATGGTCCCAGGAAGTGCCTTTTACGCCCCAGGGCATATAAGGGTATCCTACTCCAACTCGACCGAGGATATCACCGAGGGAATGAGACGGCTCAAGGATTTTTTAGAGACTCTCGCGTAGCCTTAGAGGGAGGGCTTTTGCCCTCCCTCTAGCTATTATCTTTAAAAAAGCGAAAGGTGGACCCTCAGTATGTTGAGCCCTATGAGGCAGAGTACCACCCCACCTGCAAGCTCTGCTCTGTGCCCTATGGCTACCCCTATCCTACAGCCGGCTATGGCGCCTATCACGGATAAAACAGCCGTTATGACCCCCGCAGATGTCGCTATGGGCATGACGGGGTTTCCTATGGCGGCGGTGGAAAAACCCACCGCCATGGCGTCTATGGATGTGGCTATGGCCAATCCCAGAAGCACCATCGGCTTGGCCACGTCCAGGAAAGCGCAGTTCTCCTCCGGCCAGATTGACTGGTGAATCATCTTCCCCCCCACTATGGCAAGCAGCGACGCCGCTATCCAGTGGTCCCAGGAGGAGATGAGGTAGGCTATTTTATCGCCCAAAAACCAACCTCCTATGGGCATGAGGAACTGAAACAGTCCGAAGGCGAGGGCCATGTAGAGGACGTTGGTCTTCGGCATGGAACACCGACAGGCCCCTGCCCCTAAAGAGACTGAAAAGGCGTCCATGGCCAGGGCGGACGCGGTCGCTATGACCGATATCATCTCAATTAAAAACCCATCTCATGGAACTGACGGAGGATAGGTCTCCGTCTCCCTCCAGGAGGCCGTAGGCCCTTATGGATTTTTTTGCCGGTATCCCAAGGTCGAAGACCGCCTTTCTGAGCGTGCTTCCGTCCTGGGCTTCCAAATGCAGCTTCGCCTTTAGAGGCTGAAACACGTCTCCGTCGTTGGTCAAAGTCAGGTAGAGCTTGCTTCCCTTGACGTGAGGCTTTTCCCATCTCAGTTGGAAAAGGCCGTCCACACGGCCTTCCTGAGGCATGGCAGCCCATCCGACTGAGGCAAAAACCAGGGCACAAACCATCGCAAAAGACCAGATCACCGTTTTTCTGTACATACGAAAACCTCCCCCTCTGTTGTCGCCATAAAGTTACCATAAGAAACACCAGAGGGAAAGCATTTAAAAGAGTGATTTTTTGGCAGATCATTTTCGTTGAAATGAGTCAGATACAGGGATATACTGACATTATATTATTTAAGTAAAGCTATCTTCATTCTATTGGGAGGGATCATCGTGACAAGTTGGATTGAGAACCGTTTTAAGCTAAAGGAAGCGGGGAGCGACGTAAAGACCGAGGTGATGGCTGGTATCACCACCTTCATGACGATGGGATACATCATTTTCGTTAACCCCGATATCCTGTCTAAGACAGGAATGCCATTTGGGCCGCTTATGGTTTCGACCTGTCTGGCCAGCGCCATAGCGACTTTGATGATGGCCTTTATGGCAAATTACCCTATAGCCCTTTCTTCGGGGATGGGGCTGAACGCCTTTTTCGCTTTTTCCGTAGTTCTTGGGATGAAAATACCCTGGGAGGTCGCACTGGCCGCCATCTTCATAGAGGGAGTCATATTCATACTCCTAACACTCACAAAGGTGAGGGAGGCGGTTGTAAACAGCATCCCTAAATCGCTCAAGATAGGTATCTCCACAGGAATAGGCTTTTTTATCGCCCTGATAGGCCTACAGGGAGCTGGTATCATCGTGGACAATCCTGCCACTTTGGTCTCCCTTGGTAGTCTATCCTCCAAACCGGCCATACTGGCATTGGTCGGCTTCGTGGTGATGATGGCGCTGGAGGTTCACAAGGTCAAGGGAGCGATACTATGGGGCATATTGGCCGTTACGGCTCTGGCAGTTCCCCTTGGCGTGACATCTATGCCACAGGGCATCGTCTCGATGCCGCCATCTATAGCCCCTATATTCATGAAGATAGACTTTTCCCAGATCGCTAACGGAACTTTCTGGGTTATAGTTTTCACGTTCTTCTTCGTGGACTTCTTCGACACCGTAGGGACTCTGGTGGGAGTGACCAACAGGGCTGGGCTTCTGGACGAGAAGGGCAACCTTCCCAGGGCAAGAGAGGCTCTGCTGGCGGACGCCGTAGGGACGACGGTGGGAGCGGTACTAGGGACATCCACCATAACGTCTTTCGTCGAGAGCGCCAGCGGCGTCGAGCAGGGAGGCAGGACCGGCCTCACCGCTCTGGTGACCTCCATACTGTTCCTCCTGGCCATATTCTTCAGCCCCATCGTCTCCATAGTCCCGGCCTGCGCGACGGCTCCAGCATTGGTCATGGTCGGTATATACATGATGATGAGCCTTAAGGATCTGGACTTCAACAGCTTTACCGACGTGGTTCCTGCCTCGGTCGCGGTGTTCATGATGCCATTCAGCTACAGCATAGCCACAGGGATAGAGTTCGGCATATTCACCTTCGTGGCGCTCAAGTTCGCCGCCTGCCGCAAGAGCGAGATAAGCCCGATCATGTGGGGGCTATTTGCGATCTTCCTGCTCAAGGAGCTTCTAGTTTAGGGGCATCTCTAAAGGGAACCTCTAAAAACTCACTTTCGAGTCCCCTCGGAGAGATCGTTCCGCCTACGCCCTGTTTCGCCCAATCGTATACTCGACCTGCCTGTTCCGTACGAACCGCCTCGGAGGGCACGTTCTGTGCCCCCTCGGCTTGGGGCGACGTCCTGTCGCCCCATTCGACTAAACGACGGCATGTCGAGTATGCGGGCTCAAATGGGCTTGGAATGAAAGAGGTAGCGACTTAAGTCGCTACCTCTTTTCTATGGCTAGAATTTGGTGAGTATCTCTTCCTCTTTTTCCTTCATTGCCTGGTCGATTTTCTCTATGTAGCGGTCTGTGACCTTTTGGACCTCGTCCAGAAAGTCCCTCAGCTGATCCTCGCTGATCTCACCGGCGGTCTGTTTCTTCTTGTGGAAGTCATTACAGTCCCTTCTCAGGTTACGAACAGCTATACGGGCCTCCTCGGAGAGTTTGTTGACCATCTTGGTGAGCTCTTTTCTGCGATCTCCTGTAAGCTCGGGGAGGTTCAACCTTATAACCTGACCGTCGTTTTGTGGGGTCACCCCAAGATCGGAGGCGAGAATGCCCTTCTCGACGTCCTTGAGGGCTGTCTTATCGAACGGAGCTATCAACAGGGTACGGCCCTCCGGAACGCTCACCGTGGCGAGCTGTTTTATCGGGGTCGGGGCTCCGTAGTACTCCACCTTTATATCGTTTACCAGCCCGGGATGGGCCCGGCCAGTGCGGATACCGACAAACTCGTTTTTAAGGAATTCTACGGCCTTTTCCATTTTGTCTTCCAGGTCGAACTTAGCGGTGCTGTCGCTCATAAAATCACCCTCCTTTAGGTCAATCCTCTGAGACTATAGTACCAATCTTACGGCCTCTTATCAAGAAATCAGCCAGACGACCGTCCTCAAGGACGTTCATCACTACTATGGGTATTTTGTTCTCCATGCAGAGAGAGTAGGCGGCGGCATCCATGACCTCTATCCTCTGTCTTAAAGCCTCCATGTAGGTTAGCTTGGTGTAGAGAATCGCATCGGAGTTCTTCATGGGATCCTTGTCGTATATTCCATCGACCTTGGTGGCCTTGACGAGACAGTGGGCCCCTATTTCGGCGGCCCTGAGCGCAGCGGCTGTGTCGGTCGAAAAATAAGGGGAGCCTGTTCCGGCGGAGAAGATAAGGACCCTTCCCTTGTCCATGTGGCGAAGCGCCCTTCTCCTTATATAGGGTTCGGCTATCTCCTGCATCTGGATCGCGGACTGGACCCTGGTCGGGATTCCCTGCTGCTCCAGGATATCCTGAAGGGCAAGGGAGTTTATCACTGTCCCTAACATCCCCATGTAGTCGGCCTGAGCTCTCTCGATTCCCTCGTCGACGGCCTGTTTTCCCCTCAGGAAGTTTCCTCCCCCCACAACCAGACCTACCTCGACACCGGCCCTGGCCACCTCAGCTATCTGGGAGGATATGCTCCTTATAGCCCCAAAATCCAGCCCGAACCCCTGGCTACCGGCCAATACCTCGCCGGACAGCTTCAGAAGGATCCTCTTGTAAGTTACTCCTGCCATTTAAGCCCCTCCTTTGACCATTATTTATACACAAAAAAGGGGCCAGGAATAGAACCCCTGAGCCCCTTTTACGGGTCTTATATATTACTCACCGATGGAGAAACGGGAAAAACGACGAATCACCATGTTCTCGCCCAGCTTGGCGATGGCGTCCATCAACAGACCACCTATCTTCTTGTCGCCGTCTTTTACCCAGGGCTGCTCAAGAAGACAGATTGTCTCGTAGAACTTTCTGACCCTGCCCTCGGCGATCTTGTCGAGCATGCTCTCGGGCTTTCCGTCCTGGAGGGCCTGCTGACGGTAAACTTCCTTCTCCCTCTCAAGCTCCTCCGCAGGTACGTCATCGGGGGAGACATAAAGAGGAGCAGCAGCAGCTATATGCATAGAGATCTCGTGTCCCAGAAGCTGGAACTCGTCGGTTTTGGCCACGAAGTCGGTCTCACAGTCGAGCTCAAGGAGCACCCCGATCTTTCCGGTAGTGTGGATGTAGGAGAAAACCCTTCCCTCTTTAGCGGCCCTGCCGGCCTTTTTGGCCGCCTTGGCGAGGCCTTTCTCACGAAGAAGGTCGACCGCCTTCTCGATGTTGCCATCGCACTCGGCGAGGGCCTTTTTGCAGTCCATCATGCCACAACCGGTACGTTCTCTAAGATCCTTGACGTCAGAAGCGCTGATTGCCATGGTAAGTTCCTCCCTTTATCAAAAAACGTCTTAAGACGTTGCTTCGTTACTCTT
>JAQUTB010000031.1 GCA_028709985.1 Dethiosulfovibrio sp. | reverse complement strand
GATCTTCTCGGCGGACTGGCTGGAGGACTCGGCCAGTTTTCTTACCTCGTCGGCTACGACCGCGAATCCGCGCCCCGCCTCTCCGGCGCGGGCCGCCTCTATGGCGGCGTTCAGCGCCAGCAGGTTGGTCTGATCTGCTATAGACCCGATATCGCTGACGAAGGCCTGAATCTCCTGAGCTCTCACTCCGAGGTCCCTCACCCTGTGCATGGAGCTTCTAGACTCATCCGCCACCTTTATTACCGCCTGAACCGCCTTTTTGACCGACAGCAGCCCCTCCTGCCCCGATCTCCGCGCGTCCTCGACCTGGCTGGCTACATCCACGCTTCTGTTGGCCGCGGACTGGGACCCAGCGGCGACCTCCTCCACGCTTGCGTTTATCTCCTCGGTGCTGGCAGCCAGGTTCCCGACCATGTCTCCGGTGCGGTCGACCTGGGCCATAACCTCCTCCACAGTGGCGTTGGCCTCCTCAGCTGTGGCTGAAAAGGTCTGGGCATACCCGGATAGCTCGCAGGACATGTCTTTGACCTTTATCATGGCGCCCTCGAAGGCGTCGAACAGGGAATTCAGTGCGTTTGATATAACGGTGATCTCATCGTTACCTGCACCAGAGCCTCTGTGGGAAAGGTCCATACTATCCGCGACCGTTCGGATAGCCTTGACGATAGCCCCCACGGGGCGAGAGATCGACAGAACCACCAGCGCTGATAGCAGGATAGACAGGGCTGTCATCGAGACGACTATCCATATAGCCTCCCTCTTCGTTGAATCCCTCCTGACAAGGATGTTTCCGTAGACCTGCTCTATGCTGGCCGAGGCGGCCTTAACCAGTTCTTTCAGGGACTCATCCAGCTTTACGGTCATGCTTGAGCCGGAAGAGGCTATAGCCATAAATTCCTGGTGAGAGCCCCCTCTTTCAAGGACTGAGACCAAGGAATCGGTCATAGGGCTCCATTCCTTGTAGAGCTTGAACGACTTTTCGTACAAGGACCTGCCGTTCGCGCTGAGGTCCAGCTTTCCAAAGCGGTCCAGAGCGCCTCCCAGAGCCTTGTGTCCCTCCATAACCATCCTGCCATACTTTTTCCTGACGTCAGACTCCGACGCGTTCAATGCCCTGTAGAGGTTAACCGCGACCTGGTTCATGCCGTCCGCAGCCTCGTAGGCGGTGACGGCAGCTTTAGAGCCCCTACCGTAGAGATCTCCTACCATGGCCGAAACCGAGTTAAGGGCCTCCACCAGTATGAACGAGGTCAGGCCTGAAAAGGCTATCATGAGAAACACAAGAATTACCAGCCTAGCTCGGATTGAAATCCTCCTCATATAGTTGAGAAACCCCATTCACCTTCACTCCCTTCAATACGGACCTGCATTGTCTCAGAACCGCTTTATGTATAACTTTACAACCAAAGTATAAAATTGGCGTCTTCTGCCTATGGACGATCTTTTTGACGCGATTTGACATTGTCAGATGATTTGTGAGATATTATAGGGGACCTCTAAAAACGCTGATCCTCGGAGAGATCGCTCCGACGAAGCCCATTTGAGCCCGTATTTTCGACATGCCGTCGTGTAGTAGAATGGGGCGACAGGACGTCGCCCCAAGCCGAGGGGGCACAGGACGTGCCCTCCGAGGCGGTTCGTACGGAACAGGCAGGTCGAAAATATGTTTGGGCGAAACAGGGCGCAGGCGGAGCGGTCTCTCCGAGGGACTCAAATGTGAGTTTTTAGAGATCCCCTATAGTTCGCAAGACCCCATATTTGAGGTGATGATCCATGTACGCTAGGCTTTTTGGACCACCGTCGTTGAGTTTCAGAGGTGAACCTGTAACCTTTTCGTTTAAAAAAGTGGAAGCCCTGGCCTATATGTTGATAGTTGAGGAATCCGTGTCCAGGAGCTGGTTGGCCCAGCATCTGTGGCCCGACAAGGACGAGAGATCTGGGGCCAAAAACCTCAGAAACGCCCTCTATCAGCTGAGGTCCGCCCTGGACCGCTCGACGATACTGTCGAACAACAGCCGCATATCCATAGCGCAGGGTAAGATAAGAAGCGACCTGGACTTTCTTCCCGATATGGGAGTCTTAGGGGACAGAGATCTGAAGAGGCTAGGGCTGCCGTTCCTGGAGGGTTTTTACCTGGACGGTATGGAGGAGTTCAATCAATGGGTCCAGACACAAAGGGATCATTTCAGGGAGCTCTACGTTAAAAAGCTGATCTCACAGGCGGAAAAAGCAAGTCTGTCCGGCGAAGACGAGCGTACGATAGCTTTGCTGACCAACGCGATCTCTCTCGCCCCTTGGGACGAGGAGATCGCCAAAAAACTTATGGGAGCTCTGGAAAAGCAGGGAAACCTGTCCCGAATAGTCGAGACCTACGCGGCCCTATCAGCCAGGCTGAGAAACGAGATGGGGATAGATCCCTCTCCTGAGACGACCGACCTCTATAAGTCTATATTCCAAAGGCTGGACTCGATGCCAACCCATAAAAGGAGGGATCCATCGAAGGACCTCTGGGGTAGGGACAACGAGAAGGCCCAGATATTGAAGCTTATAGCGGAACAGGACGAGAGACCACTTTGTATCTCCCTTTGGGGGGCGGAGGGAAGCGGCAGGACCGCGATTCTGAATCGGATATTGAGGGACCACAGCGACATGATGGGTAAATCTTTAGTGTGCAGGATATCCCACCAAAACAGGGACAACCCATGGCAGGATCTCTACCAGGTGGCAAGAAGATACGGCCTGAACCTGAAGGAGGACGTCCCCTTAAAGGAACAGAGCAAAGAGATAGCCAACTTTATATCCATAAGAGCTCAAGAGGGAAGGATGACCTTTTTTCTAGACGAGATGAGGTTTATAGGACAAGATGACATGGTAATAATGAAGAAAGTTCTGTCGTCAAACCCAGAAAACCTCACAGTCCTGATGGTGGACCACCCGGAGACCTTCGGCAGCAACGAAAGATGGCTTGGTGCCATGGCTGCGGAAGGCAGGATAAGATACAAAGCCATAAAAATCCTACCCTTCGGGGCAAGAGAGTGCGGAATATTCTGTCGTCATGTACTCGGTATCGCTGAGGATGGACCTTTGCCCGACGAGGACGAACTTATATACGAGGAGACCCTGGGCTTGCCCGTATGTCTGTCGGCCCTTTCGGAGCTCTATGCCCTGGGAAAGGGACTTGAACATTTAGGTGACAGGCTGGAGTTTTCCATAAGGGCAATATCCAACAGACTTTCACCCCTTCAAATAGAGCTGATGGAAATACTGTCTATTATAGACGAGCCAATTTCACTAAATACGCTCAAAGAGCACATAAAGGATAAAGACCTGGAGAAAGAGCTGGTAACACTGGAGAGGATGGACCTATTGAAGGCGGATATATCCTTCGATGGCAACGCAGCACTAGCGGTGGTCCATCCTCAGATAAGGGCCTTTTTTCGTAGGTCTGCGCCTCAACTCAAGAGGCACTTTGTCTCCCAGAGGATGCTGGCTAAATCCCTTAAGAGAGACCCTCAGGGATTTTATTCGCCAACCCTCTGCCTCAGAGACATAACCAGGGGCAAAGAAGGAGGATCCCTTGAGCAGCAGATAGAGATCCATATACGCTACCTAAGGTTACTGGTTAGATCAAGATGTGAGGGATTTCCCCCGATAGAGGACGGAGTCCTTAAAAAGGTCGAGCAGACTGGGACCTGGACGAAAGAGATAGAAAGGCTGACGGTTCAGATACAGGCTCTTTTTCATAGGTTCGTAGGGGATCGCATTTCGCTTCGCCCCCTGGAGAGCCGGTTCCAGGCCCTTACGGGGTTCCACTGGTTGTGGACAGGGGATCTGGAGAGAGGCAAAAGGCACTTGACCAAGACACTGGAGGAATGCCAGGAACGCCGAGACTCGGCTCTGGCGACCGAGTGCCTTCATGGGCTCTGCCTTCTGGCCATCAGGACAGGGGACGAGGACCTCCTGGCTCGCTACGGGGAGGATATGGAGCGTTTCTGCGAAGGAGATCAGCTTAGCCGATCCATCGCACTGAGGATGAAGGGGGTAGCCATGGCCCGAAAGGGCTCCATCGAAGAGGGGCGAAAGAACCTCTCTCTATCCCTTGAGATTCTGGAGGACCTCAGGAACCTGGGGCAGAGATACAGCTCCCTCTCAGCCATGGTGGAGAGCTCCATGGGAAAGATCGCCCTCGACAGCGAAGATACTGTTTCGGCGGAGGTCCATCTAAAGAGGGCACTGACTTGGTTACAAAAGGGGGAGATCCACCAGGGGAGGTGGGTTATCCACATAATGATGGCCTATCTCATGTGGCTAAAAAAGGATTTCAACGGCCTGTCGGAGAGCCTCTCCCAGGTCAAGACGCATAAGGACGGGGTTATCTTCGGCAACCTAGGGGTCATTTTCAACGCCCTCTGCGCCTACGATTGCCACGGAAAAGGCGATATGGATGGGGCGACAGGACATATCAAGAGGGCCCGTTTCTCCGGCACGTGGCTCGTCAAGAGAGATCGGTCCATGGATTTTCTGGACTCCATAGAGGATCAATTACTTAAACGGCGAGAAAAGGGCTGATCCCTCTCCTCGCCGTTTAAACGTCAGTCCGTGACCTTATAGGTGAACTCCACAACCGCTCTTTTGCCCATTCCAGAGGGGAGGAAAATAATATCGTCGCCAAAGCCTATCTGGTCGTTCTCTCTTATATTGTTAATGTAGTTTATCATATTCATCTCCATCTCTTCTCTATCACCGTAGTTGCGGACGATATCCCTGGAGATAACGTGGTGCTCTGTGACTGGGATGTGGACCTGCATCATCATCTGAAATCCTCTTATAGACATCCTAACCTCTCCTTTCAGCTCAGAAGCATCTTAAACGCTATTACGACAAAAGGCGACAGAAGGACCGCCACGACCGCCACAGTGAGGAGATACCTTTTCCGGTCGTAGCGGGCTGTATCCTGTCTATCCCTAAGCTTCTCCTCGACAGCTCCCCTACGGACCGGATTTCCCCACATATCCGGGTCAGGAGATATCAGTTTTCCCATAAACCGCCCCCCCTTCGCAAAAAACCATCGCTGCCTCCATTATACTATCGACGGAGTCAGGTGTATTATAGAGGGGATGTTTTTTTGAGGAAAGGAAGGGATTTTATGTACGACGTAGTGGATCGCTTTCTGAGGTACGCAAAGGTACACACCACATCGGACGAATCGTCCAAGACCTGTCCCAGCACCGATTGTCAGTGGGACCTGGCCAGGATGCTGGTCAAAGAGATGGAGGATATGGGGCTTAAAGACCCCTCGGTGGACGAAAACGGCTACGTCACAGCCACATTCCCCGGGAACTCCGACGGGCCGGTGATAGGCTTCATAGCCCATATGGACACAGCGCCTGACGTATCGGGAAAGAACGTGTCTCCCAGAATAGTCGAAAGGTACGACGGGGGAGACGTCATCCTGGATAAGGCAGGGAAAATGGCCCTGTCCCCTTCGGATTTTCCCTGTCTGAAGAACTACGTAGGCCAGGACCTCATAGTCACCGACGGGACTACGCTCCTTGGGGCCGACGACAAGGCCGGTATCGCCGAGATCCTTTCCGCGGTTGCCTACCTGAAGGACCATCCCGAGATACCCCACTGCACCATAAGAATAGGGTTCACCCCCGACGAGGAGATAGGCAGGGGGGCGGATCGCTTCGACGTTAAGGGCTTCGACGCCGACTGGGCCTACACAGTCGACGGCGGGCCGCTCGGACAGATGGAGTTCGAGAACTTCAACGCAGCATCCGCCACCGTGAATATACAGGGCAGGAGCGTCCACCCAGGGACAGCCAAGGATCAGATGATCAACTCCATCCAGATAGGCATGAGGCTGGCGGAGCTGATGCCCTCCACGGACGTCCCGGAGAAGACCGAGGGCTACCAGGGCTTTATCCACCTCCACACCTTCAAGGGCCTCGTGGAGGAAAGCGTCATGAAGTTCATCATAAGGGACCACGACAGAAAGCTCTTCGAGGATAAAAAGGATTTCGTGAGAAGAGCGGTGGCCCAGGTAAACCGGGAGTTCGGAAACAGGATCACCCTCGAGATAAAGGACCAATATTACAACATGGAGGAGAAGATCCGGGACAGGATGGACATCGTGGACCTGGCGAAAAAAGCCATGGAGGAGATCGGCATACCCCCGTCGGTAGAGCCCATAAGGGGCGGCACCGACGGGGCCAGGCTGTCCTATATGGGGCTGCCCTGTCCTAATATCTTCACCGGCGGGCACAACTTCCACGGCAAGTACGAGTTTATACCGGTCCAGTCCATGGAGAAGGCCACCGAGACGATCATATCCATAGCTAAGCTGGCGGTAAAACCCTAAATCAAAAAACCAGGGCTTCCCGTGAACTTACCTTCGAGTCCCCTCGGAGAGACCGTCCCGCCTGAGCCCTGTCTCGCCCAACCGTATACTCGACCTGCCTGTTCCGTACGAACCGCCTCGGAGGGCACTTCCTGTGCCCCTCGGCTTGGGGCGACGTCCTGTCGCCCCATTCGTACTACACAACGGCATGTCGACTATACGGGCTCGAATGGGCTCCGTCGGGACGGTCTCTCCGAGGGTCACTCTTTTTCCAGTATATGCAGGGTCTCTGGGCGCAGGGAGACCTGGATGGACTCTCCGGGACGGAAGAGCTCTCCTGTCATGGGGTTGACCTGGTGTACCGTCAGGGTTCCCAGGTTTGGGCATTCCACCTCGTACTCGACCAGATTTCCCAGGAAGGTGGTCCTCACTATATCGCAGTGGAAATGGCCCTCGTCCCGGGAAAGGACCACAGCCTCAGGACGGGCGACGACCTGGACCTCTCCGACCTCCGAGGGAGCTGTATCCATAGGATAGGACTTCCCTCCCAGAAGAATCCCACCCTCGGAGGCCGTTCCCTCCAGGAAGTTTGCCTTGCCTATAAAGTCTGCGACGAAACGGTTTCTGGGCCTGGCGTAGAGCTCCACAGGGCAGCCGGATTGCTCTATACGGCCATCCTTCATGACCACGACCCTGTCGGAGATGCTCATAGCCTCCGCCTGATCGTGGGTGACGTAGACCGATGTTATGCCCAAAGCCTTCTGGAGGCGGCGGATATCTATCCTCATCTGCTCTCTGAGCTTGGCGTCCAGGTTCGACAGAGGCTCGTCAAAAAGCAGCAGCTCTGGCTCCATCACTATGGCCCTTGCG
Source organism: Dethiosulfovibrio sp. (assembly GCA_028709985.1). Taxonomy (GTDB): domain Bacteria; phylum Synergistota; class Synergistia; order Synergistales; family Dethiosulfovibrionaceae; genus Dethiosulfovibrio. The sequence goes on along the minus strand of JAQUTB010000031.1, from coordinate 3,851 downwards.
AGAGCCACCCTCTGTTGCTGCCCACCGGACAGCTGGGAGGGACGACGGGTCTCCATGCCACCTAGGCCCACCATATGGACCACCTTTTCCATCTTGGACCGAATATCCCCCTCCCTCAGGCCCTTTAGCCTGAGACCGAAGGCGATGTTCTCGAAGACGTTCAGATGGGGGAATATGGCGTAGGACTGAAATACCAAGGTGGCGTTTCTCCTGTTCGGGGCCACGTTGTTAACCCGCCTGTCTCCGAAGTAAAGATCCCCCTCCGATGGGTCCTCAAATCCCGCTATCATCCTGAGCAAGGTTGTCTTTCCGCAGCCGCTGGGGCCGAGCAAGGTAACCAGCTCGCCATCGGCCACGGTCAGGTCCACCGAGTCAACCGCCCGAACGACCGCTCCTCCGTCGTGGCTCGGAAAGACCTTGGATACCTCCGATATGCGTAACTCCATCTCAACTACCCCTCTCGAACCTGAATGGCTGACGCTCCTCCGGTCCTTCCCGGAACGAGCTTTCCTATAATCCCTATGGCGACCAGGACTATGGACACCAGTATGACGCTAAACGCCGCGGCGACCCCAAGCCTGCCGGACCCCACCTGGTTGAGTATCTGGACCGTCAGGAGGTTCCAGTTGGCTGAGACCAAGAATATGGCGGCACTTATGGCGGTCATGGCCCTGACAAAGGCGAACACCAATCCCGAGAAGAACGCCGGAGCTATCAGGGGCAAGGTGACCTTTCGGAAGGTGGTCACTCCGTCGGCTCCAAGGTTCTGAGCAGCCTCCTCTATTGATGGGTCTATCTGCCGAAGGACCGCCACGCCGGACTGGATCCCGACAGGGATATACCTGAACACGAAGTTCAGCACCAGTATGGTCAGGGTTCCGACCAAGACCACAGGGGGTCGGTTGAAGGCCAGTATATAGCCGATTCCCACCACCGTGCCTGGAACGGCGAAGTTGAGGATAGAGCCGAACTCCAAAAGGCCCTTTCCAGGGAAGGACAGCCGGACTATCATGAAGGCTATGAGCATACCCATTATCCCCGAGATGGGTGTGGCGAGCACCGCTATGATAAGGGTGTCCTTTATGGTCTGGCCTCCTACCTTGAAGGCGTAGAGCAGATGGGCGGCGGTGAAGGTGAAGTCGTAACCCCAGACCTTGGTGAAGGCCCCTACGGCTATAACACCGTAGAACAGCGCCACCGACAGGGCGAATAGGACCAAAAAGCCGTGGAGGACCACCTTGGCCCCAGGGCCTATTAGCTTGGAGGTGGAGTCCACCGGCTTGCCGGTCACGGTGGTGTACTGTCGCCTCTGGATAAAGTATCTCTGGATGACGAAGGCGGTCACAGATGGAACGAGCAACACCACCGCCAGAGCGGCACCAAGTGGGAGATTGAAGGATCCGGTTATCTCAAGGTAGGCTTGGGTGGCCAGCATAGGGAAGCGGCTCCCGGCCAACACAAGGGGGTTTCCGAAGTCCGCCAGAGACTCTATGAAGACCACCAAAAAGGCGCTGGCTATCCCCGGAAGGCTCAAGGGGAAGGTCACCTTCCAGAAGGTCTGCCACCGAGAGGCCCCGACGTTCATGGCGGCGTCCTCCAGCGTGGGATTCAGCGACTCCAGGACTCCCCTGAGGGTGAGATAGGCCACAGGGGCGAAGGTGAAGACCTGGGATATTAAGACCCCTTTAAAACCGTAGATAGAGTAATTTCTTATCCCCAAAAGCCCTCTGGTTATGAGACCGTTGGAGCCAAAGAGCATGAGCACCGAGAGGGCACTGGTGAAGGGAGGGGCTATAATGGGCAGTATGAAGACCAGGTGCAGAAACCTCTTATACGGCAGGTTGGTCCTGACCATGGTCAGGGCGGCGGTGTAGCCGACCAAAACCCCTATGACGCCGGTGAGGACACCTACCGATAGGCTGTTCAGCAGCGCGCTTTTGAGATACTTAAACTGGGCAAAACGGCTGTAGTTCTCGACGGAGAAGGCTCCCTCGACGTTTTGAAAGCTCTTCACCAAAACCATCCCCAGAGGGTAGACCACGAACAGTATCAGGGCCACCGCCACGGATAGCACCAAAAAAGCCACCAGTGGATCTCGACAGAGCAGTCTCAGCTCCCTAAGGCTTTTTCTCAAGTAATCACGTCCTTATTCCAGGTATGACGAAGGGTCCGGGAGGGCCCGGACCCTTCGTACTAAGGGCATCTCTAAAAACTCACACTCGAGTCCCCTCGGAGAGATCGTCCCGTCTGCGCCCTGTTTCGCCCGAGCGTATACTCGACCTGCCTGTTCCGTACGAACCGCCTCTGAGGGCACGTCCTGTGCCCTGTTTCGGTCGAGTATACGGGCTCAAATGGGCTTCGTCGGAACGATCTCTCCGAGGAGCAACGCTTTTAGAGATGCCCTTAAAACAGATTTTCGATCCTACTGTCCCAGAACCTCTGTGACCCAGCGATCGACGATCCGCTTTTTGTCCGCTGCGGCCTTTTCTCTGTCGTAGTCCACCAGTTTTATCTCCGACAGAGAGGGAACTCCCTCACCGGCGGAGACGTCGGGCCGGACGGGGAAGAAATAGGTCTTGGCCTGGCTCAGGACCTCCTGCCCTCTTCTGGAGACCATCCAGTCCACCAGGGCCTTGGCCTCGTCCAGGTTCTTGCTGCCCTTTATGATGGACATGGCGGCTGCTTCATAGCCAACTCCCTCTTTGGGGAAGACCACCTTGGCGGGGAATCCCTGGTCCACCAGCTTGAGGAAGGCGGGGGTGAACTGTATGGCAACCGAGGTCTCCCCTATGGCCAGGTTCTGGCTGGGGCCTGTGCCACTCTGGGTGTAGGTCTGAACGTTGGCGTTGAGTTCCTTCATGTAGGAGAAAGCCTTGTCCTCGCCGAATATAGCTATCAAGGTCTGTATGAGGGCGTAAGACGTGCCGGAGGACTGAGGGGAGGGCATCTGGATAAGCCCCTTATACTCGGCCTTGGTCAGGTCAGCCCAGGAAAGTGGCTCAGCTACCCCGGCCTTCTCAAGATCCTTGTACAGTATCCCAAATCCCAGGGGGTTCATGTAGAAAGCGTGCCAGAAGCCCTCCGAGTCCTTGAAGTTATCGGCCAGATCCACCGCCTCAGGGGAGACGTAGGGCTCGGTGAGCCCTCTGGTCTTGGCGACTATGTGGTTCTCGTTTGGAGCTCCGAACCATAGGTCCGCCTGAGGATTAGCCTTCTCCGCCTCGATACGGCTCATAGCAGGGCCGGAGGAGAGAAACACCATGTTGACCTTTATGCCTGTGTCCTCGGTGAAAGCCTTGAGGATAGCGGAGGCGTTTTCCTCGTCCACGCTGGAGTAGACCACCAACGACCTTTCCGACGCAAAGGCACCTGTACACATACAGGCCAAAATCAACAGAACTAAAGACCGTACTTTAGATAACATAACCTAAACTCCTCCTCATAAGATGCTTTAGAGCGTCACAAGGTGACGGTAAAACTATACCATAAAGAGGTGTTTTAATGGACATGCTATCCATCGGCGAGATGGCAAAGATCAACCAGGTGTCGGTTCAGACCCTCCGGCTCTACGATAGGATGGGACTGTTAACTCCCCAGTTTATCGACTCCAATATGTACAGGTATTACGACGTCAAGCAGTCCGCAAGGCTGGACATGATCCAAAACCTCCAGACTTTAGGTATGTCCCTAAAGGAGATCAAGGAACAGCTGGAAAGACAGGACGTCTCCGCTATGGAGGATTTGCTTTTCATCCAGAAAGATAGGTTGGATCAGCAGATAGACCACATGAACAGTATCAGGAGATCGATCGAGCGAGCTATAGCCAACTACGGACGCTACAGTTCTACCCC
>JAQUTB010000358.1:1977-2507 GCA_028709985.1 Dethiosulfovibrio sp. | reverse complement strand
CCGTCTTCTTGGCGTCCTCGGGCTTGCCTACGTTCACCGTGCCGATCTGGACAGAGACCGGATTGGAGATGTTTTTCACCGACGCTCCAGGAGTAACGGGCTTAAACTTGGTCTCTATTCCGACCTGTCCAAGAGCGTTAGAGCTTTGAAAGATCTTCAAAGCCTTTAGCAGTTCAGGAGAGTATCCAGAGAACTGGGCCTCAACCGCCTTTGACGCCTCTTCCGCCATCTCCTCTGCCCTCTTTTTTATGATACCCATGGCTTCTTTCAGGGCAGGTCCTTTTATCAAGCCTTCCTTTATCGCTCCTGTCAAAATATCCACCGGAGCTTCTTTCTTCTCTTTCAAGGCATTGGTAACGGCGTTCATCATCGCATCGCCGCCCTCTTTGCCCATCTTCTCCAGGGCGTTGACGAAGGCCGTCGCCATATAGGGACTTTCTTTCCCCAGCCCATCCCTAAACTCGGTGACGGTCTTTAGCAGCTCCTCTTTCATGATAGCCCCGGCCTCCGCTGTAGACAGGCCGAAGGAC
>JAQUTB010000358.1:0-1967 GCA_028709985.1 Dethiosulfovibrio sp. | reverse complement strand
AGATCCCTGTACCTTAATCTCTTTGAGCCGGTCCTGGACCCGGGCTATAGCGTAATCCACCTCGGAGATGTTTTTCCTGGTTTTCCCTGCCTGACGACTTGTCCACTCAGCTTGAAGATCCTCGGGGTTAGAGAACATGTCTTTTTGCTGGCCTAGTTTTTTCTGTACCCACTCCATCTCCTTGAAGGCTTCCATGTAGCGGGCTCGGAGCTTTTCGGGCAGCATCGCCATGCCTTTCTCTGCTTCTTCTGCTACCGCAGTCCATATCAGCCGAAAGGCCTCGGGATACTCCTGCATTATCTCCAGCATGACGTCGGTCTGTTCGCCGCCCATGCCCTCGATCTGTTCCATCATGTCTTTTTTCGCTTTGATGTGGGCTTCTGCCAGCTCCCGATACTTTGGAGGTAGCTCGTCCAGTGCGTCAGCCCAACCGGAGATGGCCTTAAAAAAGTTCTCGGTGTTCTTCTCCATTTCGTCGGCGGAAGCCTCGGCCTCCTGTGCGTCTTTCCTTGCTTTCCAATATCCTCTCCAAGCATCTATGGCCTTGTTGATGTTGTTCGTCACCCAAACCAGAGCCCCGGCGGTAGTCATCAGTGTGACTGCAAAAGGATTCGCAACCATCCAAGCAGCCATGGGAACCAATGTTCCTGTCCATAGACTTGCAAGGGCCCCGCCAAAAATGGCGATATTGCCTGCGATGGCAGTCACTTTGGCTAAGGACCAAAACCCTATGATCGCCAGGCCTATACCCTCGATATTGTCTATCAACACGCCCCAAGGGATATGTTCGTTCAGATCCGAAAAGCCCTTACCTATCTTGGCTATCCCTTCTCCAATCCCCTCAAACTTTTTGACGACATCGTCGACAGAGATGCTTTTAAGGGACTCAGCAAAGCCCTCTGCGGACAGGGAGGCAAGCCCCAACCCTTCGGAAAAGCCGACTATGGATTTCGCTATAACGTCGGTCTGTATTGCCCATTCGTTGAAAGCCTTCACGACCTCTATCCCGGTATTGACAAGATCCTTGGTTTCCTTCTTTATGCCGTTGAAGGTGATTATCAGTGAGTTACTGAGGGCTGAGGAGAGCCCCTTTACATGGTTCTTGAGGGACTTCATCTGATTTTCCAGCAACGCCTGGGCCGAGCCGGTTGTCCTCATAACCTCTTCGAGCCGGGTCATTTTATCGGCGTTGTTGATCAGCACGTCGGCGACTCCGGAGGCCTCCTTGCCGAAGAAAGCAACCGCATCAGCGGAGGACATTCCCGCCTCTCGGAGGACCCTGAAAGTCTCCTCCAGTGGCTTTAGCTTCCCGTCGGCGTCAACCGCCTCATACCCGATCTTCCGAAAGAGCTTTGCCATATCCTCAGTAGGGCTCACCAGGGACAACAAGACCGACTTTAGGCCCGTACCCATGACGGAGCCATCCATGTTCGTATCCGCCAGAACACCCAAAGCAGCCAGAGTCTGCTCCAGGTCAAGGCCTAGCCTTGCGGCGTCCTTACCGGCTCCAGCCAGTGCATACTTCATCTTCTCCATGTTGAGCTGAGAGGATTTCGTAGCGTTGGCAAAAGCGTCGGTGACCCTGCCCGCTTTATCCGCCGCCAAGCCATAGACCGACATGGCTCCAACAACCATCTCGGCAGAGCTCGCCAGGTCGTAGTTTTGGGCGATACTGATGGCGGCAACGTCCTGGACCGAGGAAAGGATCTCCTCCGTCGATAGCCCCGCCGAGGCAAGGGAGTACATCGCCTCCGCCGCCTCTGTCGCCGAGATGGGGAGATCCTCTCCCATTTTTGCCGCAGCATCGCTCAGCTGCTTAAACTGCGATTCCGTGGCCCCTGCGACACCTTGGACCATCAGCATGGCGTGCTCAAAGTCTCCTCCGACCTTGAGAGCGGCGGCGGCGATCCCCCCTATACCAGCGGTGACGACTGATACTCCTTTCATGAGACCGCCCATCATGGGAT
>JAQUTB010000357.1 GCA_028709985.1 Dethiosulfovibrio sp. | reverse complement strand
CACAGATCGCTCGCCAGTCCTTACTAGATCAACTTTACACAGAGCCAGATCGTCAACGGTGGTCACAGCCGCGACCCCGAGATAGCTTGTGACCTGACCTAGCAGCCTGGAAACCTGGGACAGGACCACCTCTACGCCGCTCCTTTGACGCCTGACGGATCTCACCCAGCTCTCCAGCCCAGGAGGGGCTGATCTGCTCCTGTGAAGGATGGAGTTGACGTACACCCTGTAGGCGGATGGGGTCGGAAGACGGCCAGCGGAGGTGTGAGGTTGATAAAAGTACCCCATCTCCTCAAGATCGGACATCTCGTTCCTCACGGTAGCCGCACTGGATCCCTTGACGTATTTTTTGGATATGGTCCTTGAGCCTACCGGCTCGCCGGTGGTTATGTACTCATAAACCACCGACAGAACTATCTCCAGCTGACGCTCAGTGAGCATAGAACTCCCTCCAGGCTGTATTAGCACTCTATGTCGATGAGTGCTAACCCATAGATGTACGATGAGTAGATTACCAACCTATCGCCTCATTGTCAATACTGGTCAGACGAAAAAGCTCAAATATCCCGTAAGCGTGGCAGATGCCCTATAATTGGAGGCATATCAGTGACCGTAAAGAGCTGGAGGGATCGACATGAATAAAGGAAAAACCACCGTGATCCTAATAAGACACGGAGAGTGCGACGGGAACGCAAAGGACATGTTCAGGGGGCAGATGGACTTTCCACTGAACGAAAGAGGATTAAAACAGGCATGCGAGGCAGGTCAGGCTGCAAAGCATCTCGGCATAGACGCGATATACTCCAGTCCCCTGCTGAGGGCTAGGCAGACCGCTCAGGCTGTTGCCGATGCCTGCGGCCTTCAGGTTGCGGAGTGCCTCGGAATAAGCAACGTGTGTCTGGGAGACTGGGAGGGAAGGGCAAAGGCTGAAATAGCGATCGAACAGCCCAAGCTATGGGAAACATGGCTGAAAAACCCGGAGGACCTGAATTTTCCGGGGATGGAGCCCCTCACGGACGTGATGGTTAGAGCCAGGGCCGCCCTGGACGACATAGTGGAAAGACACCGAGGAGGGACCGTGGCGCTGGTGAGCCACAGGACCACCTTGAAGCCTCTGGTCGCCTCCTGCATGGAGATTCCAAAGCCCTGGTTCTGGAGGTTCCATTTCGACACCGCATCTCTGACTACCTTGCTACACGATGAAAGAGGATACTCACTTCTCCACCTGAACATGACCTGCCATCTTAGCGAATATAGATCGGAGTGGAACTGATGTGACAGGCATAGCGGGAGATCTGAGCCTGGTCATAGTCGCAGGTCTGATAGGTGGATCCATAGCCAGACTTCTCAAACAGCCACTGATACTGGGCTATATCCTGGCAGGGATACTGGTTGGCCCCTACACAGGAGGAGCCACCGTCTCCGAGGTACAGAACATAGAGAAGCTCGCGGACATCGGCATCGCTTTGCTTCTGTTCTCTTTAGGACTGGAGTTCTCGGTGAAAGAGCTGAGACCTATAGGGAGGATAGCCTTCGGGGGAACCGCTATCCAGGTGGGACTGACCATGGTCTACGGCGTTATTATCGGCCAATTTATGGGATGGGGAGATCAGTCCGTGTGGTTCGCAGCAGCGATGGTCTCCTCCAGTACCGCGGTCATACTCAAGACGCTGAACTCCAGGGGCTTCGCCTCGACCTTATCGGGCAGGATAATGCTCGGGATGTCCATAGTCCAGGACATGACCCTAATCCCAATAATGATACTGCTGGTCCATCAGGGAGAGGGAGGGCTCATCTCCTCGGTGAAGCCGGTGCTCTACGCCGTGAGCTTCGTACTGGTGATGACGGTCCTCAGCGTCAGGGCGATACCGTGGATCCTAAAACAGGTGTCCAGATGGGAGTCGAGGGAGCTTTTTTTACTTTTCGTAGTAGCATTGGGCCTCGGTGTGGGATCCATAACCTCGGCGGTGGGCCTGTCGTTCGCCTTCGGGGCCTTTGTCGCGGGGATGGTGCTCAGCGAGTCTGACTACGGGCACAAGGCTCTATCAGAGCTGGCATCTCTCAGGGACATATTTGGGATGCTGTTTTTCGTATCGGTAGGGATGCTCCTCGACCCGGGATATCTAAGGGATCACCTGGTGACAGTCCTCTGTCTCGTGTCTGCGGTCACTCTGGGCAAGGGGGCGGTCCTGGCGGCCATATCCTGGCTTATGGGGTACAGGAGGGTCATTCCTATGGCTCTTTTTTTCGGCATGCTCCCCATATCGGAGATAGCCTTCGTGCTCATAAGGACCGGTATGGACGCCGGGGCACTGACTCAGGACCTATACTCGCTGATCCTCAACACAGTGATACTCTCGATGGTTCTAGGGCCCACCCTCTCCGGCCTGACCGCCCCGGTCTACCGCAGGATAAAGGGGAAATTCCCCGAGAAAAGTATAAAATCGGTGAACCTGCCCCAGTCCCTGAGCGGCCATAGGGTCGTAGCAGGAGGAGGGCCACTGACTCCC
>JAQUTB010000356.1 GCA_028709985.1 Dethiosulfovibrio sp. | reverse complement strand
AGTCGCCATGTTTTCCGCAAAAGAAAATTATGGCCTCCCAATAGTTGGGGCCTTCAATCTTGGCATGACTGCCAGATTTCTCCTCAGCTGCTTGGTGGATGCCGACAGAATTGATAGCGCCGAGTTCGAGGATTCCAGCAGGAAAGAAGAACGTCTTAAGCGAAGTGATTTAGATTGGCAAACCGGAATAGATCGGCTGGAGGGGGTTCTGAATTCATATAAGAAGGATAGCCCGGTCAACGAGATAAGACGCCGGATATCCGATGAATGCCTCGAGAAGGCCGATGATCCTCCGGGGATATACACGCTATCCGTACCAACCGGTGGTGGAAAAACACTGCTCAGTCTCAGATACGCCATGCGACACGCCCTACGACATAACCTACATCGAATAATATACGTAGTTCCCTTCACCTCCATCATAGAGCAGAACGCCCAAGAGGTTCGGTCGATTCTCGAGAGAGACGGCGATGCCTTCCCCTGGGTGTTGGAACATCACTCCAACATAGAGCCCGATAGACAGACATGGCATCATAAATTAGTGGCAGAAAACTGGGATTCTCCCGTGGTGTTTACGACCATGGTTCAGTTTCTCGAGACCCTGTTCGGAGGAGGAAACAGCAGGGTCAGGCGTATGCATCGACTGGCTAAAACGGTGCTTGTGTTCGACGAAATCCAGTCTTTGCCCGTGAGGTGTACCCATCTTTTTTGCAACGCCCTCAACTTTTTGGTGGAACAGGGTGGAAGCACCGCGATCCTCTGCACGGCTACTCAACCTACCTTGGACAGACTCTCCTCCCTTGGGAAGCCCAATCTGGCTAAAAAAGGGGAGCTCCATTTGGCAGAAAACAGCGAGCTCGTGTCGGATAAAACCGCTTTGTTCGACGAGCCTAAAAGAGTCAGAATCAGAGATCTATCCAGGCACGGAGGCTGGAGCAAAGAGGAGATCGGAGATCTGGCGCTGGAAAAACTGGAAAAGCTGGGCAACTGCTTGGTCGTGGTCAACACAAAAAACTGGGCTAAGAGGCTTTTCGAGTATTGCTCTTCAGATACTGAGGCAGATGTAACATGCCACCTTAGCACCGGCCAGTGTCCGGCCCATCGAAAAGAGTGTTTGGCCCTGATACGTAAGAGGCTGGAAGAGGGAAAAAGGGTTTTATGCATAAGCACCCAGCTTATAGAGGCAGGGGTAGACGTCGATTTCGGGGCGGTAATACGTTTTACGGCGGGATTGGATTCCATCGCACAGGCAGCAGGCCGTTGCAACAGACACGGAAAGCTGAGGGACTCTGAGGGAAACCCCATAATGGGAGACGTCTCCATCGTAAATCCATCGGAGGAAAATATCTCAACGCTAAGAGATATTCTCATCGGTCAGGAGAAAACCAGAAGAATTTTGTGTGAATACGACGAAAAAGAGCTTTTAGATCCGACTACTCTGTCCAGATACTTCGATTATTTCTTTTTCGATCGAACTGACGAGATGGCCTACAACTTCAGAGGCAAGGGGGGGAATCGGGACGATAACCTGTTGAACCTGCTCTCCCTTAACGATAAAAGTGGTTTTGCTGAGTTCAATGTTGAGAGGAAAAAGAATCTCAGGGTCCCTATGCTTCTGCAGTCGTTTAAATATGCAGGTGAAATTTTCCAGGCCATAGATGCCCCGACTAACTCGGTAATCTGTCCCTACGGCGATGGCAAGGATCTGATCTCCGATCTATGCTCCATATCTATCAAGTTTGAGCTTAAAGAATACAGGAATCTTTTAAGGAAGGCCCAGCAGTACAGCGTAAACGTGTTTCCGAACGTATGGAAAAAGCTCTGTGATTCGGGAGTGATTCACGAAATTCAAGAAGGAGAGGGAGTGTTCTATCTTGATAAAACTTTCTATGATTCAAATTTCGGCCTCTGCTTTGAGCAGGTCTGTCCGATGGAGCTCTTGATGTCATGACTTACGATACCCCTAAAAACAGCTTTAGTTTTTCGCTATGGGGAAGATACGCCATGTTTACCGACCCTATAACCAGGCTAGGTGGAGAAAAATGCTCCTATCATATCCCCACCTACGAGGCTCTCAAGGGAATTCTCAAGTCGATATACTGGAAGCCAACGATAATATGGTATGTCGATCGGATAAGGGTAATGAATTCCTTTCGCACTCAGACGAAGGGAACCAAGCCCCTCAAATGGGGAGGCGGTAACGACTTGTCCATATACACCTTTTTAAGCAAGGTGTCTTACCAGGTAGAGGCCCATTTTGAGTGGAACGAGCATAGACCGGAGCTGGCCGACGATCGCATAGACGGCAAGCATTACAGTATAGCTAAGAGATCCCTTGAAAAAGGAGGAAGACAGGATATTTTTCTGGGGACCAGAGATTGTCAAGGATACGTAGAGCCTTGCGTGTTTGGGGAAGGTGACGGCGATTACGACGATCTGGACGAACTGGCCTTCGGCCTGATGTTCCACGGTTTTGACTATCCCGATGAGACAGGGGAAGATAAGCTGTACGG
>JAQUTB010000355.1 GCA_028709985.1 Dethiosulfovibrio sp. | reverse complement strand
ACAATAACGAAGCTGAGCGAAACATCCGCAACTTCAAGGCGAAGCTTAAAATATCGGGCTGCTTCCGAACCTCGGAAGGGGCTAGTGACTATGCTAAAATAATGTCGTTCCTCATTACGGCGAAGAATAACTCGATCAACATATTCGAGGCTATGTCTATGGCTCTCGATGGTCAGATTCTATTTCTGGATGGGGCGACTGAATAGTTACAAAAATTCTTACTCAAAAAAGCTAAATTTCCTCGGTTTAAGAAGAAAAAGAACCAGGACGTGAAAGTTTACCTGCCTAAAAACAGTAAGACAGATTGGACTGCCCAGAGACACAGGATAAAAATACCTACCTTTAACTTTGTCAGACTAAAAGAGTTTGGATATATCCCGGTAAACGCAGTGGTTATAAACGGAACTTTGTCCATAAAAGCAGGGCGTGTTTTTCTGTCCCTGTTATGTGATATTCCTGAGCCCAAGATAGAGCGAGCTGTTACCCCTGGCGTAGGGATAGACCTTGGCATAAAAAACTTCGCTGCCTTAAGTAACGGGAACATCTATCCCAATATCAACAAGACCTCTAAGGTCAAAAGACAAGAGAAAAAATTAAAGCGGGAGAGTCGAGCACTGGCTAGAAAGCAGAACGCAAAAAAGAAAGCCGGTAAAACCGTGGAAAGTGGCTCTAACATAATCAAAAACACACTTAGAGTGCAAAAGTTACATTACCGCATAGGTAACATCCGTGAGGAATACAGGCACTCTGTCGTAAATGCTGTGGTGAAAACCAAGCCCCAGCATATAACCGTAGAGGACCTGAACGTTAGAGGCATGGTTAAAAACAGACACCTGGCAAAAGCGGTCACCGATCAGGGTTTTTATGCCTTTAAGCTGTTTTTGCTTGCCCAGTGCCGTAAGCAGGGCGTAGAGCTAAGGCAAGTCTCTATGTTCTATCCTTCCTCTAAAACGTGCTCTAATTGTGGGGCAGTCAAAAAACATTTAAGCCTTTCCGAGAGAACCTATAAATGCAATAGTTGCGGACTCGAAATAGACAGAGACCTTAACGCTGCTTATAACCTACGAGACGCAAATCAGTACACTATACTCACTTAAAGAATATAGGTACTATGTACGGCGGGCTACGTCGGAATTTACGCCTGTGGAGTGTTATATCAAACGAGAGTAGTAGTCACGTAGCGAAATCGGACACGACGAAGCAGGAAAACTCTAAAACATAGATACTTGTCTATGTTTTTAGTAGCAGATAATGGGTCGGTTTATGGAGGATCTGCCTCGAAAGATCGGCTCCATGGAGAGAGCCCACTCGGAGGGCAGGTTTGATGATCTTCGGTCGATGGCTCACGGTCTGAAAGGGGCGGCCTCCTCTGTCGGGGCTGAGCCTCTGAGACAGGCGGCATACTCCCTGGAGAAAGGGGACGTATTGGATCTAGGGGCTCTCCTGGAGGGGATTGTGGTTCAGCACGATAAGTTGATGGAGGCGTATGAAAATGAGAAGGATACTTATAGCCGATGACGACATGACCTCCAGGGCGGTCCTGGCGGCGGTGCTCAGAAAGATAGGGTACGACCCAGTGGAGGTGGAGGACGGGGACAGTGCCTTTCGCCTTCTGACCGAGGATGATGCTCCATCCATCGCCGTGCTTGACTGGGTAATGCCGGGGATAGACGGCCTGGACGTGGTGAAGGCGGTTAGGGAGGTCAAGGGAGACCTGCCACCCTACATAATAATGCTAACCTCCCGAGGGGAGAAGTCCGACGTGGTCTTGGGCCTGGACGGAGGAGCCAACGACTACGTATCCAAGCCCTTCGACACAGGGGAGCTCCGGGCCAGGATAGAGGTTGGCCGACGGATGATAGAGATGCATCAGGCCCTGGTCCAGAGCAAAGAAGCCCTGGAATACCAGGCTTCCCACGACAGTCTCACAGGCCTTCTAAACCGAGGGGCTACCATAAAGAGGCTGGAGGAGGATCTGGCTCATGGCCAGGCCAGGTTAGGCGACCTTGTTGTGGCGGTGCTGGACATAGACCACTTCAAGAACGTCAACGATACATACGGACATCAGACCGGAGACGACGTCCTGATTGAGCTATCGAGACAGATGGATTGCTCCTGCTGTGGCCGAGGGGTCGTGGGGCGGATGGGAGGGGAGGAGTTCCTGGCCATACTCCGCTTCCCCCACCCCGACGAGGCCAGGCCCTTTCTGGACCAGCTCCGCAGCTCAATAGGGTCCTCCCCGATGGGCACCAGATCAGGCCCTGTCTCCATCACCGTCAGCGTCGGGGCCTCGGTGGCTGTGGAGGGGCAGGGCCTGGACCGGCTCCTTGGTCTGGCCGACTCGGCGCTCTACAGGGCCAAGGACCTGGGGCGAAATCGGGTTGAGTGGGGCTAGGCTATTCGTGTCTCAGCGCCTCTATTGGGCTTAGTGCTGCGGCCTTGGAGGCCGGGTAGTAGCCGAAGAACACCCCCGTGGCTGCCGACACCCCTACCGCCAACACCACTGCGACCATTG
>JAQUTB010000354.1 GCA_028709985.1 Dethiosulfovibrio sp. | reverse complement strand
TGACGAAGGGCTTGAACAGCTCCAGCGCCATCTGTTTGGGCAACCCACACTGATATATCTTTAGGCTTGGGCCGATGGTGATGACCGACCGACCCGAGTAGTCGACCCTTTTCCCCAGAAGGTTCTGGCGGAATCGGCCTTTTTTGCCCCTGAGAAGGTCCGAGAGGCTCTTCAGCGGTCTGTTGCCCGCGCCGAGCACAGCCTTGCCCATCCTGCCGTTGTCTATGAGAGCATCGACGGACTCCTGGAGCATTCTCTTTTCGTTTCGGACGATTATCTCAGGAGCCCTGAGCTCCTGCAGTTTTCTGAGCCTGTTGTTCCTGTTTATGACCCTACGGTAAAGGTCGTTGAGGTCGGATGTGGCAAAACGTCCTCCGTCGAGCTGAACCATAGGACGAAGGTCGGGCGGTATAACCGGCAAGACCTCCAATACCATGGACTGAGCCTGGCAGAAGCCTTTCCTGAAGTCCTCCACGACCTGAAGGCGTTTTACGAGCTTGCGCCTTTTCTGGCCGCTTGTCTCGGATAGCTCCTCCCTCAGTGCCTGAGCGAGGTGGTTCATGTCCAGCGAGTTCAACATCTCCCTAACGCCCTCGGCACCTATCCCGGCACGGAATTTCTTGTCGTAGTTGGAGCAGAGGTGCTGTTCCCTGTCTATTACGACGTCACCGTCCTCGAACGGAGACTCTCCACCGGATATGACCAGGAAACAGGGGTCCTCTACTACAACGGTCTCAAGCTGCGCCACAAACCTATCCTGATAACGCTGATGGAAGAGGTTAAACTCGCTTGTGGAGATCACGTCGCCCTTAGCGAAAGGAAGTCTCGTAACGGAGGTCACGACAAAACCCTCCTGGTTGCCGGACATGGCCCTACGGACAGACAGAACCCCGCCTGCCTCCCTGAGCCTTTCGCACTCTCCACCGGATATTACCTGACCGACCTGAACTCCCATGTTATCGTCACAGGCATCTATGAGGAAGGCCGGCTCCACGGAGAAAGACTCATCGCCGTAATCGCCCTTAAACCTAGCTACCTGAGACGACGATATTACGTCGCCGAGGGAGACAGGAACCTCGTCAACGGACACTATCCTATGAGCTTCCTCTGCCTTGAACTTGGAATCGTAGTGGGTGTGGACCCTGACCTCACTCTCGGATACGATGCTTCCTCTTTTTGCCAGGTCCGGCCTCTTCCCCTCCATTACTACCTTGAAAGCTGCTTCTCTTTTTCTGACAGGGGCGAAATAAACGACCTTCTCCAACATCTTCGTGGCGGTCCCCAGCAGGAGACTGAGCCTGCTGGGGATTCCTCTGAGATACCATATGTGGACGACAGGGGCGGCCAGCTCGATGTGCCCCATGTGCTCCCTTCGAACCCTGTTGTCCGTGACCTCAACTCCGCAACGATCGCAGACGACCCCTTTGAACTTTGGGCCACTTTTTTTGTACTTACCACAGGCACATTCAAAGCTCTTCGTGGGGCCGAATATCCTCTCGCAGAAAAGGCCGTCCTTTTCGGGCTTTAAGGTCCTGTAGTTTATGGTTTCCGGTTTTTTTACTTCCCCCTTGGAGAGGGCCCGTATTTCCTCGGGACCGGCAAGACGCACCCTGACTCCGACGATCTCACGGCGAGTCATCGTTAGCTGTCAGCTCCTTTCGCTTCTTCGTCATCGTCCTCAAGAAGCAGGTCCGATATGCTGTATACGTCCGAGATGTCAGGTTCGGACTCGAATATAGAATCAGAATCGTCAAGGTTATCATCGTCCGGCTGGACGTCCTCCAACACAGGAGGATCGAACTCCACAGGGGCCACAGATGCCTTACCCTGCTCGTCCTCGTCCTCGTCTGGGAGAAGCGGGCCGATGGTACCGTCGCTATACTCTATATCCACACCGAGGCCAAGTCCTTCAAGCTCTTTCACCAAGACCTTAAAACTCTCTGGTACGCCTGGCTTGGTGAGATTTTGCCCTTTGACGATTTTCTCGTAGGTTTTGAGCCTTCCCCTGATGTCGTCCGATTTAACCGTAAGCATTTCCTGAAGTACGTGGGCAGCACCGTAGCCCTGGAGGGCCCATACCTCCATCTCACCAAACCTCTGTCCTCCAAACTGAGCCTTTCCTCCCAGAGGTTGCTGGGTTATGAGGCTGTAGGGACCTATGGATCTGGCATGGAGTTTGTCGTCTACCAGGTGATTGAGCTTTAACATGTACATATAGCCTATGGTGCTCTTGTGTTCCATCGGTTCACCTGTGCGGCCATCTATGAGCTGCATGGTTCCACCGGAAGTGAGGGTGCTGTAGTCGGGGTTCTCCTCGCTCAGCTTCTGGAGCAGATCGTAGACGTCCTGTTCCTGGGCTCCCTCGAAAACCGGCGTGGCTATATGCCAGTCGTTCGCAACGGCCACAGTAGCCAGTATCGTCTCAAGGACCTGCCCTATGTTCATTCGGCTGGGCACTCCGAGAGGGTTAAGGCACACGTCGACAGGGGTTCCATCGGGAAGATAGGGCATATCCTCGACGGGAAGAATGCGG
>JAQUTB010000353.1 GCA_028709985.1 Dethiosulfovibrio sp. | reverse complement strand
ATCTCCCGAAGCTCGCTCCCTGTTCCGCCATCATCTCGTTTATCACAGACATCGCTATTCATACTGAAAACGCGACCGTTCTCATCGATCACGATTGTTTTCTAAGCTCCCAGGGGGCCGACTGGGGAACCGTTCCGGCCGAGGGTCGATCCTCTCCCCCTATCATAAACTGGACCCTGGCGACAGGCATAAAGTTATCCACGACGCTCCTGACTATACCGGTCATGACCGCCGAGCCCTTTTGCTCCGACAGCTTCGATAGCGCTATCTGGAAGGCTTCGTTGAAGTTTAAGTACATGGTCTCGCCATCTCTAAATACGTTTTTGATGCCAACGTCGGAGGCAAAGAACTTCCTGTCGTGGAGCCTGGAGAGCAGGGTCTTCAACAGCTGAAGAATATCGTCCTCCATAACCCCCGAAACCAGCTCGATTTTCTCCCTGGTCATGCCGCTCTTGTCATCTGGGACGTATATGTTGAAGGACATACGACGGCCCATATCGACCAGGGTCTGTACCTCTTCACCGGCCGACGACATGACGCTGTCGGCCTGTTCCACCGATGAGACCACCTCCGGCTGACCTCCAACTCCCCTTCCGTTCAGATAGTTCAGAAGCAAGCCGGAGCTAAGATAGCCCATGGAGAAGAATATGGTCGCGACGGCCCCCCAAGCTAGGGTCCTAACCACCCATCTAGCTGGGCCGGAAGAGGCCCCCTCCTGTTCCTGACGGCTTCGTCTGGAGGACCTCCTAACTGTGGATCTTTCCATCTCGTCTCTCAGGTCAATCAGCTCCCTGTTATGTTCATTTTAGATATTCCTTTATCCCCTTGGCCAGGGACTTGGCCAGCCTCTCCTGATAGGATGGATCGGCCAACATCCTGGCCTCCGAGGACTCGGAGATAAAACCTGTCTCTATCAAAACCGCTGGCATGGCGGCGCCCCTCAAAACGAAGAACGGGGCCTGGGCAACCCTTCTCATTGGAAGCTTGCCGCTCTTTCCCGAGGAAAAAATCGCCTCGGCAAACTTGGTGCTCTCCTGTATCTTGTTGTTCTGCTGCATGTCACCCAGTATGCTGAGCAGAAGGCTGGTCTTGTCGTCTCCCTGGCCGTTGGATCCCTCCGCCAGCTCGGCGTTCTCTATTTTCGCCAGGGCCATGGCGTCCTTGTCGGTGGGGAGGGCCATGAGATAGATCTCGACCCCCTTGGCGTGTCTGCCCTTCGGGAGAGCGTTCAGGTGAACGCTCACAAAAGCATCGGCGTCCCACTGGTTCGCCAACTCCGTCCTGGTCCTCAAAAGCAGGTATCTGTCGTCGGCCCTGGTCAACTTTGCGTCGAGCCCCAAGGCCTGAAGATTTTTCACCAGCCTCTGAGATATCTTAAGGGCCAGGTCCTTCTCCCTGTACCCGTGGGCGACGGCTCCAGGATCCTTCCCACCGTGACCTGCGTCGACCACCACCAGAGGCCTTTTCTTTCCGGCAGGCGCCGGCTTAGGCACGGAGGGAACAACTACGGTAGGAGTCGGCGTGACAGGGGGAGCCGAGTTGGGCCTCATGAAATCGGCCACTATCCTGTGGGGATCGCTCAACTCGAAGGAGTTTTTGTCCCAACCAGGAGCCTCGACCACCACGGTCCATCTTTTACCGTCCGCTTTTACCTTAACCGAGACGGACGGATCCGGTGACGACGCCACCTGGGGTTTAGAGCCAAATGAAAGTTCCAAACCGTCCGGTGTCGGCCTTAAAGGGATTTTCTGGGACGTTTCGACCACTAGCCTAACTCTGTCCTCGTGGACGCCCCAGCGAAAGGAGGCCTCCTCGCTTTGAGTTACCTCAGAAGCAGGAGCAACAGCTGGAACGACCTGAACCGGCTGATCTGGTTCAAGCTGCTGAACTGGGGGCTCTTGAGTAGCGGGCATCTCGACCTGACCAGCTCCAGATCCCAACCCACGCCACAGGAGTTTAGCGCCATCTCCAGACTTGGCTAAAAGCTTCTCCATCACGACCAGGGCCGACTCAGAGTCCATCCACCAACGACCGTCGGATACGAAGGCCTTTCTCATGAGAGGGATTATATCGTATCCCAGCCAGACCGCCGCAGCGTTCGGTATGATCTGAAGGTTGGTAGGCCCCTTGTTTATAAGAAGACCGTCGTTAAGGGACTTAGCTGAATACCCCAGCAACCTGGCCATCTCCCCAACCGCGACGTAGGTGTCCCCTCCCTTCTCCGTGATCTGGACTCCGCCTACAGGAGCTCCATCCCTCAGAAGACGCCAGTCCTCAGAGCAAGCCACGACGGGTAAAAAAGCGAGGAGAAGGAAGGCGAGGAGAAGATCACGACCCCGCCAGAGCGACATCTCTTACCACCAACGAGGGAGCGCCCATATCCCCGAAGAACCTCAGGTCAGTTCCTACGTGGGACACCGCCTTCAGAAGATCTAGGACGTTACCGGCGACGGTGACCCCTGAGACCGGTCCTTTGGCTACACCGTTCTCTATCATGATACCCTTCGCCCCAAGGGAAAACTCGCCGGTCACAGAGTTTACCG
>JAQUTB010000030.1 GCA_028709985.1 Dethiosulfovibrio sp. | reverse complement strand
CTGATAGGTTCGAGGGACTCAGGTTCGAGTACATAAAGGACACCGAGAAGGGAGACTCATCGCCGGATCATGAAGGACAGAGCTAAAGATATCTCACCGTTAAAGAAGGTGGTCATGTTATCCACCGGCCACTTCGTGAACGACGTACACACGGCGTTTTTGGACACCTTTCTGCCGTACCTGGTGAGAAATTTGGGACTGTCCTACTCTCAAGCTGGCATACTGACGTCGCTGTCAGGGGTTCTTCATACTGTGTTTCAGCCGATTATGGGACACGTGGCTGACCGTCACACCAGGCCCTGGCCAGTCATGTTTGGGCCTCTGGCCGCCGCCTTAGGGGCGTCCATGATACCACTATCGACCAGCTTCACCATGGCCCTCGCCATGGTGACCCTTTGGGGACTGGGGGCCGCCACGTTTCACCCTCAGGGACAGGGATCTTTAGGCTACGTCAGCCCTCCGTCCCAGCTCGCTTTGGCCATATCCCTTTTTGGCCTGGGAGGAATGTCCGGAAGCACGGTCAGCTCCCTCTACGCCATAGCCCTATATCGCTATCTGCCCCACTGGTCCATGCCCGTGGTGGCGGTGATCCCCCCTATCATCATGGCCAGCCTGTTCTACAGGTACATGCCGAGGATAAGGGATTTCGTGGACAAAAGGGACTCCTCAAGCATGGTTTCAAGCCTCACGTCGGTCTTCAAGCTCATATATCCCATATGGGCCGTGACCTTCCTGAGGGACTGTTCCCAGAGGGGACTGAGGTTCCTTCTTCCCCTGATGATAGTGGTAGGTGGAGGTAACGTCACGAAGGTCGGGACGGTGCTTTTCTCCATGTCGCTCCTCGCCACAGTGCTGCCCCTTATAGCGGCCAGGATGGCTATGAAATTCGGCAACGTACGCATAGTGCAGGCGGTGCTTCCGACCGCGGGGGCTATACTCACGACCGCCTGGTTTTTGGACAACGGGATATCTCTGCCGCTGTTCGTTTTCGGTGGGGCGTTGCTTACCTCCTGCGGGCCTGCCACCGACGCCATGGCTCAGGGTCTTGCCCCTGAGAAGAGGAGCACAGCCAGCTCCCTCATGATGGGCTTTTCCTTCGGACTGGGAGGGGTGGCGATGGCCCCTCTAGGATGGTTTTCAGACGTGGCGGGGCTTCGCACGGCTCTCGGGCTCGTGGCTATGATGCCCCTGTTGTCCATCCCGGTTATGGCCTTGCTTTGGCCAGCGAAGAAAATATCTTAAACGATAAGAGGCGATACACATGTCTTTAATGGAAATAATAGGACCGGTCATGGTCGGTCCGTCGTCCAGCCACACCGCAGGAGCGGCTAAGCTGGGCAACGTGGCTAAGAGACTTTGGGGCAAGGAGGTCAAAGACGTCACCCTATACCTCAGAGGGAGTTTCGCCGCCACCTACTGGGGACACGGAACCGACAAAGCCCTGATAGGGGGCCTCATGGGATGGCTCCCTGACGACGAAAGAATACCGATAGCCTTTGACCTGGCGAAAGAGGCTGGCATGACCTATCGTTTCAAAGAGGAGTTCGTCGACGGGGCACACCCCAACTCGGTCCGCTTCGTCATGAGCGACGGAGAGAGGACCATGGAGATGGTCGGAGCCTCCATAGGGGGAGGTTCGGTCAGGATCCAGGAGATAGACGGATTTCCCGTGGACATAGGGGGAGACCTGCCAGCCCTGGTCATATTCCACAGGGATAAACCGGGCGTGATGTCGTCCATAACCACGGAGATATTCAGGATGAAACTAAACATAGCCCAGATGACGCTGAAGAGAAAGGCAAGGGGAAAGGACGCAATGGTGGTAATAGAGATGGACGGCAAACTGGATAAGGAGGAACTGGAGAAGCTTGAGGGATTCCACTCGGCCTACACCAGGATGTTTCTCCTTCCTGCCGCAGCTGAGGAGGCGCAGTCTTGAGATCTTTTAGGGAGATGTTGGACTACATGGAGGCCAACAGGGTGGACCTGGTGGACGCCATCCTTGAGATGGAGTCGACGGAGCTCGGCTGTTCCACCGAAAAGGTCCTGGACGGTATGAGAAGCCGTCTCGCCGTCATGAGACAGTCGGTGGAGGACGGAGCGAGAGGCGATTGGCGTCCAAAGATCGTCGAGAGAGACGGGCCTAAGATGGCCTCGTACAGGAGGTCAAACAAGCCCCTCTCCGGGCCCATGGTGGCCAGGGCCTGCGAGATAGCGCTCTCAGTCAGCACCTGCAACGCAGCCATGGGCAGGGTAGTGGCCGCTCCCACAGCCGGAAGCTGCGGCATTCTACCAGGGGTCCTTTTCGCCTGGGAGGAGGAGAGGATGCCCCCTATAGACGTGATGGCCCAGGGCCTCACGGTCGCGGCGGCCATAGGGAACGTCATAGCCGAGAGGGCTACACTGGCTGGGGCCGAAGGAGGCTGTCAGGCCGAGTGCGGCGCCGCCATAGCAATGGTGGCAGGGGCTCTGGTGTGGATGGAGAGACGGGACGCACCTATGACCTTCGAGGCATCGACACTGGCCCTAAAGTCCATAATGGGGCTCGTGTGCGATCCTGTGGCGGGCCTGGTGGAGGTCCCGTGCATAAAACGCAACGGTATGCTCGTCTCCATGGCCTTCATGGCGGCGGACATGGCTATGGCCGGAATCTCCTCGGTGATACCGGCGGACGAGGTTGTGGACGCGATGTACGAGGTCGGCAGGGCATTGCCCCCTAGCCTCAGGGAGACGGGAAGAGGAGGGGTCGCAGCCAGCCAGACTGGAAAGACCATAGCGGCCAGGCTCAGGGAATCGGCCCCTCCCTTAGAAGAATAAAGGAGAACTAAATGACTTTCAAAGATTGGTTTCCAAAGGACAAAAACGACTGGTTCAACCAAGGCGATCAAGAAAGGGACAGAACGGAACCACCTAGGCTAAAATTACCGATCAGCAAGCCCATGCTGATACTGTTGGGAATACTGGCGGTCGCGACCTTGATAGTCCAGGCCTCTGCCGGATTTTTGACCGACCTCTACTGGTTTCAGGCCAGGAATCTGAGCTCTGTCCTCTGGACCAGGCTACTGCCCCAATGGGGGCTACTGGCTGTGGCCTTTGTCGCGGCGTTCCTGGCCCTCTTCGCCTCGCTTAAGCTGGCAAGAAAAAAGGCAGGGGAGATTCCCCTGCCGGAAGAGATAGCCAGGATACTTCCGGTCAGGGCTCCCTTTGCCGGAGTTTTAATCCTTCTGGCGTCGCTGGTTCTGGCCTTCATGTCCAGCAACGGGGTGAGACACCAGTGGGAGATAGCCCTAAAGTTCCTAAACGGAACTTCCTTTGGGTCTGTGGACCCAATTTTCGGCAAAGACATAGGGTTTTACGTTTTCAGCCTGCCTTTTTACAAGCTGTTCCAGGTGTGGCTGATGCAGCTTCTCTTCCTCTGTCTGGTTGGATCGGCGGTCATATACATATTGACCCTCCTCCCAAAATTTCAGATGGAGAGACGTATCGACGTCCCAAGGCCGATAAAGGCCCACGTTCTTGCCCTGGCCTCGGCCATGGCCCTCAACTGGTCTTTCGGCTTTTGGCTTGAGAGGTTCAACCTGCTTTACTCACCCAGAGGCGTCGCCTTTGGGGCCAGCTACACCGATATACACGCCGATCTGCTGGCGTTGAACATCATGACGGTCCTGTCTATCGTCGTGGCGGTGCTGCTCATAATAGGGATATCGAAAAAGACCTGGAGATACTCAGCAGTGGTGGTAGGGGTGCTGTTCGTCTCAGGAATAGTCCTGAGAGGGATCTATCCGGAGATAATACAGAAGTACATAGTTGTCCCTAACGAATTCTCAAAGGAGACCCCCTACATAGAGCACAACATAAAAGCCACCATCGAGGCCTATGGCCTCGATAAACTGACCATACTCAACGTAGACCCCGACGACCAAGTCACCGAGAGCGACGTAGAGGCCGACCCTGAGGCCCTGGTGAACATAAGGCTTTGGGAACACGAGCCTCTTCTGAAGAACTATAAACAGCTTCAGGAGATAAGGAGCTACTACGATTTTCTCAACGCCGACATAGACAGATACTTCATCGACGGTCGTTACAGGCAGGTGATGCTGGCCCCCAGAGAGCTAAACCTCAGGGAGCTTCAAAACCCGACCTGGACCAACACAAAGCTGGAGTTCACCCACGGCTACGGAGTTGTAATGAACCCGGTGAACGAGGTAGGACCAAGCGGTCAGCCAATACTTTGGGTAAAGGACCTGCCACCGGTGGCGTCGGTCCCCATGGACATAACCAACCCCCAGATATACTACGGGGAGGCCCCGGAGAACTACGTCTTCGTAAAAACCACAGTCCAGGAGTTCGACTATCCCATGGGCGAATCCAACGTCAGGACCACCTACGACGGAAAGGGCGGCGTTCCCATAGGATCCATATGGCGTAGGCTGCTGTACGCCCTCAGCTTCAACGACTCTAAGATACTCTTCTCCGACGTATTTACCTCGGAGAGCAGGGTTATGTACCATAAAAACGTCAGAGAAAGGCTCCACAAGGTGGCCCCTTTCCTTGTCTACGACGGAGATCCATACCTTGCGGTGGTTAAAGGTCGGCTGCTTTGGATACAGGACTGCTACACTGTGACAGGGGACTACCCCTACTCGGAACCGGTAGTGATCAGCACCGGCAAGGGCAGAGCCAAGATCAACTACATCAGAAACAGCGTAAAGGCGACGGTGGACGCCTACGACGGGACGATGAAGTTCTACGTCATGGACGAAAAGGATCCATTGTTGACCACGTGGAGAAAGATATTCCCGGCTCTGTTCACCGACGGATCGAGTATGGATCCACAGCTCAGACAGCACATACGCTATCCAAAGGGGCTGTTCTCCATACAGAGCGAGATATACAGGACCTACCACATGGGTGATCCCAACACCTTCTACAACAAAGAGGACGTTTGGGAGACGTTAAGGGTCGACGACAGGGGTTCCATGGACTCCTACTATCTGATAATGACCCTCGCCGGGGAGAGCAAGTCCGAGTTCGTCATAATATCCCCATTCATGCCTGTGGGAAAGAACAACATGATAGCCTGGCTGGCTGGAAGGTCCGACGGGGATAATTACGGAAAGCTGGTTGTCTACCGGTTCCCCAAACAGAAGCTCATATACGGCCCAACCCAGGTCGCGGCGCTTGTGGACCAGACCCCGGAGATATCGTCCCAGCTGTCCCTGTGGAGCCAGAGGGGATCGGACGTCATCAGGGGCAACATGCTTGTCATTCCCATAGGTGGTTCGCTGCTGTACGTCCAGCCCCTCTACCTCAGGGCAGAGAGAGGAGAGCTGCCTGAGCTCAAGAGAGTGATAGTGTCCACCGGAGGAAAGGTGGCCTGGGCGGAGGACTTCGGCACGGCTCTGGCCTCGGTTATAGGTGGATCCCCCACGGCCATCGATATCGAACAGGTTCAGCAGCCTCAGACACAGGATAGACCTAGCCTGGATGATAAGGGCCTTTCCGAGCTGGCGACAAGGGCTCAGAGGGCCTGGGACTCCTCCCAGGAGGCCCTGAAAAATGGGGACTGGGAATCCTACGGAAGGTGGATGAAAGACCTTGAGGAGACCATCCTCCAGATGAACAGGATAGCCGAGTGATAAAAAGCGACCTTCCCATAACGGGGAGGTCGCTTTTTATTCTGAATAGGCTTAATATATAGCTACTGAGGAACACCTGCTGAGCTCCTTACGTTTTTTTACGCTAAGCTGAAACAGATCCTATAGATGGAGCCATACCATTGGGGGTATTATCCTCGGAGAGATAGTTCAGAGGAAACTATAGGGGATCTCTAAAAACGCTGATCCTCGGAGAGATCGCTCCGACGAAGCCCATTTGAGCCCGTATTTTCGACATGCCGTCGTGTAGTACGAATGGGGCGACAGGACGTCGCCCCAAGCCGAGGGGGCACAGGACGTGCCCTCCGAGGCGGTTCGTACGGAACAGGCAGGTCGAAAATACGTTTGGGCGAAACAGGGCGCAGGCGGAGCGGTCTCTCCGAGGGACTCAAGTGTGAGTTTTTAGAGATGCCCCATAAAGAGAGGAGATGACGAACATGAAGGGGAAGGGATCACGGATAGTCAGATACACGGTCCAGATAGGTTTTTTAGCTTTTTTGACATACATAGGATACATGCACCAAAAGCTGGGAGGAGGAGCTGGCGGTATGCCCCCTGTGGACGCTCTCTGCCCCCTTGGAGGAGCGGAGAGCATGTACAGCTACCTCAAGTCCGGCGTGTGGCTGAGGAGGACCGCCCCAAGTGCCATGGTGCTTTTTGTGTCGGTGGCTCTGATGACGGTGCTTCTGGGCAGGGTATTCTGCGGATGGATATGCCCACTTGGTACAATCGGTCAGCTGTCTTCGTCCATTGGGAGAAAAATAGGGATCAAAAAAATCGAGCTGCCGGAGAAAACCGACAGGGTTATGAGGCTAGGAAAGTACGTCGTGTTGGCCATAGCTGTGCTAGGATCGTGGTATTACGGCACTCTGCTCTGGAGGGACTACGACCCATGGGTCGCCTGGATGCACCTTTCATCAGGCTGGGCCGAGGTTAAAGAGGCCCCTTGGGCCTTCGGGATTCTGTTTTTTGTGGTCATAGGGGCGTCCATGGCGATAGAGCGATTCTGGTGTCGCTATCTGTGTCCCCTCGGAGGGTTGCTGTCTTTGTTCCAAAAGGTCAGCTTAGTGAAGGTAAGAAGAAACGACTCCAGCTGCGTCCACTGTCACAGATGTGGCGATTCCTGTCCCATGGGCCTGAACCCAGAGTCCAAGGACGTGGAGACCTCGGCGGACTGCATAGCCTGCGGGGAGTGCGTCGAGGCCTGCCCGGTAAAAGACACGCTCGTCATGGGAACATCGAGAAAAACCTTGACCCCTCTGATCGTGGGGCTCCTGGGGTTGGCCATATTCTTCGGGGTCTACGGCGCGGCCAAATATACGGGGTTATGGGCCACATCTGCCTCCATGCCCCAAAACAGCCAGGAGGTCAACCCAGCCACGTACGTCTACGGTTGGATGAGCCTTGAGCAGGTCTCCAACGTGACGGGACTTCCGATCGAAAAGTTGATCGAGATAGGCCAGCTAGAAAAGGACGTCCCCCGGGATAAATCCCTTAAATCCATAGAGGGAGTTGACGACCACAAGTTCACCGACGATATAGGGAAGTGGTTTGAGCAAGGCGGATCGGCCCTTCCCTCCGTATCGGTTCCTCAGGCTCCCTCTAATATAGATGAGCTGAGGGGAAGTTTGACCCTGACGGAGATAGGCCTGATGTACTCGGTGGACCCAGCAAAGGTGGTAAAACACCTGGCCGAAGAGGGATGGACAGGGGATATACCTCTGGACAAGCCAGTCAAGGATATAGCTAAAGAAAGGGGCGAGGAAGTCCAGGTCATAAGGGACGCGGTTAAATATATACTGGGCCAACAAAGCCCTTGAGAAAAACCACAAAAAGATGTATGCTCTACCAGGTAGATCAAGTTTTCTCCATACCAACAACCTCCAGAGATAAAGCCGGCAGGGAAATCCCTGCCGGCTTTATCGTTTGTGAGTTCTTGGGCTACTCTAACCTTCCACCTGAAGACAGTATCATGTCGGCCATGTTTTTACCTAGCTCAAAGGCCTGCTCAAGATCGGCGTCTGAGGGCCTGCTCAGAACCTCAACCTCCGGGCCGACCTTTGTCCAACAAGGCTGTTCGGCGAAGGCCCTCATGGGCTTCATAGCGGCGCCCTTGCTCCAGGTGTAGGAGCCGCATATCCCTATATAACGGTTCGACATCTTCTTGCCCTCCAGGGTCTCCATCAGATGGGAGATCTTGGGGAACACACCACCATTATAGCTGCATCCGACCAGGACCAGCCCCCTGCACCTCCACGTATCCCGGACAAGCTCGGACATCTCCGACTTGGAGGAATTTCTGACCACCACGTCGATGAGTCCTCCATCCCTAAGCCCCTTAGCGACCGCCTCGGCCAGCCTAGCGGTATTGCCGTACATGGAGCCGTATACTATCAAGGCGGCTGGATCGGTCCTCTGACAGGCCATGTCGCCGTAGAAGTCCACTATATAGCCGGGGTTTTTCCTGTAGACAGGTCCGTGAGACGGACATACCATGGTCGGTTTTATCCCAAGGTCCTTGACCTTTGCAAGCGCCTTCTCCACGAATGAGGAGTATTTCCCAACGATGTTGGCAAAGTAGCGGTAGGTCTCGGCCCTGTAGGACTCCAGGTCCAGCTGATCGTCGAAGAGCCCTCCGTCAAGGGCGCCGAAGCTGCCGAAGGCGTCGCAGGAGAACAGGCATCCTGTGCTCTCGTCGTAGGTAACCATGGTCTCAGGCCAATGCACCATAGGTATAAGGGCAAAGGTCAGCTTATGGGATCCCAGATCGAGGGATTCCCCGTCTTTTATCTCCATAGAATTAGGTATATCGCCGTAGAACTGGGACAGATACTGAATGGTCTTGCTGTTTCCCACCACAGTCATCTCCGGGAAGGCATGAAGCATCATCTCGACCGCGCCGGAGTGGTCCGGCTCTACGTGGTTGACCACCATGTAGTCCACGGTCTTTCCAGATCCGATAATGCCCTTTATGTTCTCGATATACTGAGGGTAGAAGTCCGATTTCACACCGTCTATAACAGCCACCTTATCGTCGTCTATCAGGTAGGAGTTGTAGGAAATACCCTTAGGAAGGGGCCACATCGCCTCAAACAGGTCGGTGGTCCGGTCGTTTACGCCTATCCACCACGTCTTGTCCGATACTTTAACAGGTCTGTTCATATTTTATCTCCTCCCAACGCGTATATGGAATATCATATCATGTAAGTGGGGTATGCAAAAGGGAGAGGCTGAGCCTCCCCCCTATTCTAAACCTATTTACCGATCCAGTGGTTTAAGGCCATGTTTTTTGTCCACCACAAAACGGTTTACCTTTGTCTTAAGGTCCTCCATGGACCTGGAGAGGTTTTCAGCCTCTCTGGAGACGTTCTCAGCGGCCTTCGTGGTCTTGTCGGTGGACTCCTGGATCGAGTTCATCGACTCGACCGACTCCATGGTGGAATCGGTGACCGACTGTATGGCGGAGGTCATCTCCTCGCTGGCCGCGGCCTGCTCTTGAGCTACAGCCGCTATGTTCTGGATCGCGTCGTTGACGCTCTTCATCTGGGCCAGGGCCCTCTGAAGTTGGGACTCAGCGTCCCTTGCCTCGGACACAGCCTCTCCCAGGATGGATCCGGTTCTTTCTGTCGCGCCTATGGACCTCTTGGAGCTCTCCTGGAGACCCTCTATAAGTGAGTCTATCTCCTTGGCGGACGTTGCCGATTCCTCCGCAAGTTTCCTGACCTCCTCCGCGACCACCGCGAAGCCCCTTCCAGCGTCTCCTGCCCTGGCCGCCTCTATGGCAGCGTTCAGGGCGAGCAGGTTGGTCTGGTCCGCTATGCCCGTTATGGTGTCGACGAAGCCCGATATGGACTCCACCGACTTGGCCAGCTCCTTTATCCTATCTATGCTCTCCAAGGAGACCTCCCCTGCCTTCTCCATCCTCTCTATGGTCCTGAGGACCTTGGAGACGGCGCTGTCGGTCTCCGCCATGCCTTTCTCGGAGGCCTCAGCACCGGAGGATGCGTCGTGAGCCGACTGCTGAGCCCCGGAGGCTACCTCCTCAACGGAGGCGTTGCTCTCCTGTAGTGCGGCGGAGTTACCCTCCGCTATTGTGAGCATACGCTCAAGGGCCGACTGAACCTCCTCCATGGACGAAGCCATCTCCTGGGCCATAGAGTTCATGGC
This sequence comes from Dethiosulfovibrio sp., assembly GCA_028709985.1. Classification (GTDB taxonomy): domain Bacteria; phylum Synergistota; class Synergistia; order Synergistales; family Dethiosulfovibrionaceae; genus Dethiosulfovibrio. The sequence goes on along the minus strand of JAQUTB010000030.1, from coordinate 1,676 downwards.
CTCGGACCTCTCTGTGGCTGCGTCGGTCTGGTCCATGACGCCCTTGATGGCGTCTCTCATGCTCTCGGTCATGCCCGCCAGGGCGTGAGCCAGCTGGACAACCTCGTCCTTTCCGGATATGAGTATCTCGTCCCTTGAGAAAGTGAGGTCCCCCGATTCCACCCTCTTAGCTGCCCCGACCATCCTCCTAAGGGGGGATGATATGCTCTTTGACAGTATTAGTGTGAGGACCACCGACAGTATAAGGACCACCAACGACGATATGAAAACGCTGACCTTAAGGCCGTTTAGGTCGGACAGCACTTCGGATACCGGAACCGAGACCGCGACCACAAAACCGTTTTTCAGGGTAGAGAAAGCTACGATCCTCTCCGCTGAGCCAAGAACGACGTTTTTAACCCCTTCCTTGCCCGATTTTATCGCGTCGAGCAGGTCAGACTGACTGCCGTCCTCGACCTGAGACATGGTTGGGCCGTCTATACTGAACTTGGGATGATAGAGATATTTTCCGTCCTGGTCTATCATGAAGGCGTATCCAGTCTCGAAGATCTTCCTGCTGGACAGCTCCCTCTCAACGAAGGAGAAGTCCAGGGACATTCCGATAACCGCCACCTTCTGGCCGTTTATCTCCACCGACATGTCGTAGTCAATCCTCTTCCTACCCTGGTCGTCAAGATAGGCGGAGGACCATACCGCCTTGCCGGTGTCCAGTGGCTTTCTGAACCACTCGGTCTTTGGGTTTGATCGGTCGAAAAGATCCTTCACAGTGAAGTTCTCGTCCATCAGAGCTTGAATCGATCCGTTTTCTCCTCTAGTGAACCAGAGCTTCTGCACCGTGCCAATCTCGGGGAACAGCTCCGGGTTGAACACTATGTAGATGTCCAAAAGCTCCGGCATCTGCTCCGCCAGGCGACCCACGAAGGACACGTTCTGAGACACAAACTGGTAGAAGTAGAGCTCCCCGCTGAGCTTGGCCAGGTCCAGATTGAATGTCGACGTCACCGCCGCCTTCAGAGCCAGAAGCTCTCCGTCGAAAAGCCCAAACTTGCCCTCTATGAACTGAGCGTTTTTACGGGCTATCTCCAGGCAGTAGTCGTTAGAGGACCGGATAAGGGCCTTCTGGCTCTGCCAGTAGGAAATACCGGCCACCAAGCCAGTCGTCGCCAGGAGCAGGATAGCCACAAAAGTGGTTATTTTACTCCCGATGGTTTTAAACTTCATAAATCATCACCCTCCCAATATGTGTTTCATCGATGTAACGCCCTCCAAGCCTATGATATACCCCATGGGCCACGACTTCCAGTTTTTTGATTATTTTTGATACCAAGAGGAGATGTAATGTATAATTCCGGTATATATCCCCACGGAGGAGCATGATGAGGAAAACAATCAGAAACCTTTGTATGGCCTTCATTATCGTGAACTACGCCCTGTTCGTCGCCCTGACTGTAGAGATCGAATCGGTTCCGTGGCTCAAGATGACCTTGCCCCGTACCTCTTTGGAGTCGGATCTTTCCGACATGGTCCAGGAGACGACCACAAGGATAACCGAGGCATACAGGGCGGCTTCCTCCATAATATCGGGAGCCGGATCGGAGACGCTGGCACTGGCCAACTTCATAGTCGGTCAAAACGGTAAAATACCTCACTCGACCGCCATAAAGCAGGCCAGCGCC
>JAQUTB010000029.1 GCA_028709985.1 Dethiosulfovibrio sp. | reverse complement strand
ATAACCACCGGGCTCCTGGAGCCCGACCATGGCGGGATATTCCTGGGAGGAAGGGATATATCCCCTCTGCCGCCGGGCCGGAGAAACATAGGAATGGTCTTCCAGAACTACGCCCTTTTCCCCCATCTGGACGTGGCGGAGAACGTCGCCTACGGCCTGAGACGGAGGAAGCTGAGGGAGTCGGAGATAGACAAAAAGGTGTCCACCATGCTGGAGCTGGTCAGGCTGGAGGGCTACGGCGGCAGGAAGGTCTCGGAGATATCCGGTGGGCAGCAGCAGAGGGTGGCCCTGGCCAGGGCCCTGGTGGTGGAGCCGGAGCTGCTCCTTCTGGACGAGCCCCTGTCCAACCTCGACGCCAGGCTCAGGTCGGATCTTAGGGAGGACCTTCGGTCGGTGTTGGAGCGGCTGGGGGTCACCACGGTGTTCGTTACCCACGACCAGGAGGAGGCCATGGGCATCGCCGACCGTATAGTGGTGATGAACGGCGGTAAAATAGAGCAGCAGGGATCGCCGGAGGAGCTGTACAGTAGGCCAGCAACTCCCTTCGTCGCTGACTTCCTGGGCAGGGTAAACAGGGTGGTACTGCCGAATCTGGGGGAGGTCTCGTTGAGGCCCGAGGCCATAAAGCTGGTCCCGTCCGGGGAGGGGGTCCTTTCCGGCAGGGTGTCAAAGAGGACCTTCATGGGGCCCACGGTTCGTTATTCCGTCGTACTGGAGTCCGGGGAGACCTTGACGGTGGAGGTCTCCGCTGGCGATGGGCCCGGTGTAGGTGAGCCTGTTGGGCTGTCCTTTCCCCCTGAATCGATACTGACTTTTTAACATGAGCCGTCGGGGAATCCCGACGGCTCAGCTTGCTTCACCTATCCTGAGGTCTCCTGGCCATGGTGGCGTAGATGGACACCGATACGACGATTATCAGGCCGTGGACCAGCCTGGTCCAAAATCCCGCAAGGCCGGCGCTGACTATCCCTGCCTCTATTATCCCTATGATTATAGCCCCGATGAGGGTTCCGTAGATTGTTCCCTCCCCTCCGTAGGCCGACGTCCCTCCGACGAAGACCGAGGCGAACACCAGCAGCATATAGCCCTCCCCCTGGGTGGGCCACCAGTTGGCGAGCTCCAGCGTAGCTAGGACCCCTGCGAAGGCGGAGAGGACTCCCATCAGGATAAAGGCCTTTATCCTGACCTTCGCCACCGGTATGCCCATCATGGCGGCGGTCTTTCGGTTGTCCCCTATGAAAAGCAGCGAGTCTCCGAAAGGGTGGCGGTTCAACAGCAGAGCCAGCCCCAGAGCGATAGCAAGACACCAGAGGGACTGTACCGGAATCTCTCCCGCCATCCGGCCCACGAACAGACTGTAGATATCGGTGCCCCTGACCGATGCCAGGCTCAGGGCTATCCCGTCGGACAGGAGGAGTATGAGCCCTCGCCAGAAAAACTGGGTCCCTATTGTGGCTATTATAGAAGGGACCCCTATACTCACAACTATGAGGCCGTTTATCCATCCCATTATGGCCCCTGACGCTATGGCCAGGACGAAGGACACAGCCCCGGACCCTGTGGCTAAAAAGGCCTTCGCGAAGACGTAGGCCGCGGCGGCGCATACCGAGGGGAAGCTCAGGTCCATCTCTCCGACCACCACCAGCAGGGTCATCCCCAGGGCCAAAATTGCGGTCACAGGTATGGTGGACAGAAAGGACCGGTATATCCTGGGGTTCAGAAAGGTCCTAGGACTAGCTATGGCGAACAGGACTAAAAGGCCGATAAGGCCCAGTGTGACCAGTATGCCCCTTCTGTGGGACTCCCACAGACACCTCATGGTTTCACCTCTCCGTTAAGGCCGATCATCCTAGCCATCAGCTCCTCCGGGGTTATGTCCCCTTTTCTGTAGTCCCCTACCGTCGATCCCCTGTCCATGAGGACGAACCTGTCGGCTACCTTGTAGACGTGCCCCAGATCGTGGCTGATGACGATGCAGGACCGTCCGTCCTCCCTGATGGATCCTATAAACGACAGGACCTTACCCACCTCGCTCAGGGCCAGGGCGGTGGTGGGCTCGTCCAGGACTATTATGTCCGCTCCGAAGTGCATTGCCCTGCCTATGGCCAGGCCCTGTCTCTCACCTCCCGAGAGGGTCTCGACGCTGGCGTCAGGGCTGAGCCCGGCCCCTCTGAGTCCCAGCACCGACGAGAGGAGCTCCATGGTCTCCATCTTCTCCCTCTTCACGTCTATGAGCCCCCAGCGGTTTAGCCTGTGTCTGCCTATGAAGACGTTTCTCCAAAGGGGCTGTCTCTCCCCTAGAGACCTCTCCTGATAGACAGTCTCGACCCCTAGGGATCTTGCGACGGTTACGTCGTAGGCTTTAAAGTCTATCTCCCTGCCCTTTATCGCCATAGAGCCCCGATCTGCGCTGTGAAACCCCGAAAGTATCTTTATGAGAGTCGATTTCCCCGCCCCGTTGTCACCTAAGAGGGCGACGACCTCCCCTGGGTTTAGCTGAAAGTCCACCTGTTTAAGGGCCTCCACGGACCCAAAGGATTTGCCGATGCCCTTCATCTCCACCATCGCCTCCAAAATTCCACCTCCACATAAAGGTTCAGGGGACGGAAAGATCCGCCCCCTGCCAGTTTACCCTATTTTGCGTCCTATCTTATTCCCTTAGCCGCCAGAGGGGCTATTTTGTCCACGTTCTCCGCCGAGACGAAGCCGCCGCCGGTGTCAATCACCAGTCCACCGAAGCCGTATTTCTTGGTCTGGACCACCTGAAGCACCGACAGGTATCCCAGGAGGTAGGGCTGATGCTCCGACACCAGGGTGAGGTAACCTTCCTCTATTGCCGACGCCGTTGCAGGGGAGAGGCTGAAGCCCGCGGTGAAGATCTCTCCCGGCTTGACCCCTGCGGCCCTGAGATAGTTGCCGACCTGGGAGGTCAGTGCCCCGTGGTCCATTATCATGAGCTTACAGTCTGGGTTGCTGGAGAGGTAGCCGGTGATGATAGGGGTCCCGAGGGCGGTGTCTTTGTCCACCTCAGGAGAGATCTCCAGATAGTCCACCTTGAGCCCTGCGTCCTCTAAGGTCTTTATGATGGCCCTAGCCCTTCTGCCACGGTTTTCCAGCCTCTTAAGCCCCCATACGAAGGCACGGTCTCCCTTTTTGAAATCACCTCTACGGAGGACTTCCTTGGCCAGGTCCTCCCCCTGCTTCCATCCGTCGGGACCGATGTAGCCGAACCCCTTGGACTGGAACATGGGCTGAAGCCTGGGCAGCTCGGTGTCTATGGCTGTTACCACTATCCCTCTGTCGATGGCCTCCCTGACGAGGGGCTCGTAGGCGTCGTCGCCAGGGGAGCCGTAGATAACCATGCCGTCTGGGTTCATCGCAAGGCCATTTTTGAAGTTCTCTATCATCTTCTCAGGGCTCCAGTCGGAGTAGACCAAGGTCAGCTCGCAGCCTAAATCGGTTGCGGCCTGCTTGGCTCCGTTGGCTACTATGGTGTTGTAGGGGCCCCCTACCGGGCCGCCGCTGTCGAACCAGACCTTCATGCCCTCTCCGCTGGATCCCTGGGCCATGGCGGATCCGGCCATGACCGCACAGGCTGCCAGGCTTGCCGCTATAACCGACAGTTTCTTCATGTTTAAACTCGCTCCTCTCTCGCCCTTTGGGGCTTTTTTTAGATCATCTCCAGGAAAGCGCTGATCCTGGTTGATATCTGTCCTACGTCGCTCTTGGAGTAGTCCGTCTCTATTGAGAGGTATGGTCGTCCTGTGGACCTGACCAGCTCCCTAACCTCGTAGGTCTCGACGGCGTAGGTGTGGCAGGCCTGGAGGACCACCTCGACCACCCCGTCGACCTTATACTCCTCCATCAAGGTCCTCAGGTTGTCCATCCTGGACTTATTTGGGGTCATGACGGAACAGCCGATGTTCAGGTACTTATCCGTCAGAGCCTCCATAGGAGGACGGTCCTCGTCCACCAGGAAGCCCTGTTCCTTTACTCCGCCGCAGTTCTCGTAGCAGACTATAACTCCCCCCGAGTCCTCCACCGCGTGGATGACTTTCTGGGCCCCTCCCAGAGGACAGCCGGTTATGAGGATCCTGGGGGCCTTGCCGTCAACCCGTCTCTCTCCCTGGTCGTAGGCTACCTTTATGTCCGAGACCACCTTCTCAAGCCATGGGACAAGCTCCTCTTTGTGGAAGTGGAACTCGCAGTACTCGGAGATCATGTACTGCTCCTTGCCCGTTATCGCCGGTGGGTCCATCCTGGAAAGCTCCCACAGAGAACGAAGGGCCCTTCTCTCTCTGTTCCTAAGCTCTATCCGTCTGGAGATCTCCTGATCTGTGATACTCACCGAGAACGATTCTTCCAACCTGGACCTGAGCCTGTCGAGCTCATCTCTCCAGATCGCCCTGGCTCCCTCTCCCTGGGCGGTCTGAGGTAGCATCATAAGGTGGACGGGCTTCATCTTTTCCAGAAGCTCGTACATCTTTTTCTTGCCGTCGCAGGTGCTCTCCACTATGACCATATCACAAAAATGGAAATAGGGACACTTGTCGGTGAGGGCGTAGCCGTAGCTGGATTTTATGAGAGGACAGAGGTTTCTGGGAAGATGTTCCTCCGCTGCGGCGATAGGCTCTTCGCCTCTGGCGCAAAGGGTCGCCGGGATGGCCCCAGCAGCGGTTATCAGCTCCCAAGGGGCGAAGGTGCAGTAGGTCCCCACCACCGGCTTGCCCTCTTCCTTCCACTCCTTCACCTGGAGGACGCCGTCTTTCAGGTGAGCCTCCACTTCCGCCATTATCTGGTCGATTTTGGACATAAAAATTCCCCCTCTAATATTCTTTTAGAGCATGAGAATTATATCATATCGTGAGATATCAGTGCCGCTCCCAGGGCTCCGGCGAACTGGGATTGGGGATATGTCTTCACGTTTTGCCCTGTATGGGCGTGAATCATGGACACCAATGAGGAGCATCGGGATACACCTCCTGTGAAGGCCAGACCTGGGGCTATGCCGATCCGGGCCAGCATGGAGGAGGCCCTGACCGCCACTGAGTCCAGCAGGCCCAGGGCGACCGCCTCTTTACGGACACCTTTCGCTAAGTGGCTCACCACCTCCGACTCGGCGAAGACGGTACACATGCTGGAGATGCTCTGGATCTCCCCCTCGATCGGGATGGCCCCTAGCTCCTCTATGGAGTACTCCAGCAGGTTGGCCATGACCTGGAGAAATCGACCTGTGCCTGCGGCACACTTGTCGTTCATCATGAAGTCCACCACGTTGCCGCTCTGGTCCAGCCTGATAACCTTGCTATCTTGCCCGCCTATGTCTAAAATGGTGCGAATCTGGTTGTCGAGAAAATAGGCCCCTCTTGCGTGGCAGGTTATCTCGGTGACCGATTTTTCAGCTATAGCAAGGCTCTTTCTGCCGTATCCAGTGGCTACGATTGGCCCTATCTGGGATTTTGTGATATTGTTTTTGTCGAGGAGATATTCCACCGACTTTCGTCCAGCCTCAGCTGGATTCCACCCTGTGGGCTCAAGGTGGCTGTCAACTACCTTACCGTCGAAAAACACCGTCTTAGTGCCCACCGATCCCATATCTATGCCGATTGCTATCATGCAAAAACACTCCTCAAAGGAATAGTCTTGATTTGTTTTTTATGTCGATGTTTCAGATGGATAGTATAGACTCCCGAATTATGAGGGTCAACCGGTTCATGACTTAGAAAGAATAGCCTGATATACTGTAGGTGCAAACTGGAGAGTTGGGAAGGAGGAATAGCGTGGCCAAGATAATGGTTGTAGACGACGCCGCGTTCATGAGGATGATGTTGTCGAACATGTTAACCAAAATGGGACACGAGGTCGTCGCCGAGGCGGATAACGGAAAAACAGCGGTGGAGACCTACGAGAAGAACAGGCCCGATGTCGTTACGATGGACATAACCATGCCTCATATGAACGGTATCGAGGCGGTCAAGGGGATCATGGCCAAGGACCCTGCTGCCAAGATAGTTATGGTGAGCGCTATGGGCCAGAAGGAAATGGTCATAGAGGCGGTTAAGGCGGGTGCCAAGGATTTTATCGTCAAACCCTTCAAAGAGGACGCGGTATGGGGTGCTCTGGAGAGGGTTCTCAAGGGGTAAAAAAAACGGTAGCGCCACCTCATCACAAGGTGGAGCTACCGTTTTTTTGTCGACTTGCTCAGCGCCATCTCATCTCAGGACGGATAAAGCCGTATATGCAGTGCTCCTGACCTGTCCTGATGGCCCAGTTTCTGTTGCCGTAGTCGAAGTGCCACCACTCTTTAGGGTAGTTGGAGAATCCCTCACTCTCCATGAGGTCCACCAGCAGCCCCCTGTTGTACCGTATCTCCTCTCCCTCCGATAGCCCGTCGTAGTGGTCGGTGTAGGACCTCTCGGAGGTCTCGTCAAAGCCCGATCCCATGGGGAGGGCCCGTCCTTTTTCGTCCGCCAGTGTCAGGTCAACCGATCCTCCGGTGCAGTGGCCCGATACTCTGTCCGGTTCCACGGAAGGATAGGCCACGAATATCCTTGCCCTCCGCTCCACCTCTTCCGGCGGAAGGTCCGGGTGCTCCCTGGATATCTCGCCACTGATGGTCCTGAAGAGCTCTCCCTGTAGCTCTGGGGACCTCCAGCAGTCTAACAGGACGAACCTCCATCCCTTGGGAAGTCGATCCGCCGCCTTTACCAGCCGTTCATATACCCCCATTCGAAGGAAGGACTCCGGAACGCTGCCCTTTAGCCCTTGGATGAAATACTGGGGTCTGGACAGTATCCTCTCAGGATATAGGCTGGCGGACACCAGCGGCTCTCCGCTCTCTATCAGAGGCGGTATCTTGTTCGTCATTTTTTCACTCCTGTCCTTAAAGCCCCAGTATTTTGGGCAGAGTGACCGTTATCGCCGGGAAGGATATTATGGCCAGCAGCACCGTCATGGCCACCGCTATAAAGGGCCATATCTCCCTGAACAGGTCTCCTAGCGGAACTTTCCCCACCGCAGCCACTATATAGTTGCATGCCCCTACAGGAGGGGTTATCAGGGCTATGGTAACGTTCAGGGTCATCACTATGCCGAAGTGGAAGGGGTCTATTCCCGCTTTAACCGCCAGAGGGGCGAAAATGGGCGTCAACAAAGTAAGCACCGCCACCTCCTCCATGAACATCCCTATGACGAAGATTATGGAGCTGAGCACTATCATCAGCAGCCAGGGGTGTTCCAGCAGCCCCATGCCTATTATGACCGAGGCGAATTTCTGGGTTACCCTCTCCCATTTCAGGAACCACCCTACCACCGTAGCGGCTCCCATTATCATGAATATCGCGCTGGTGAGCCGGACTGTCTCGTAGATAGAATCCGTAAGGCCCGACCAGGTCAGCTCCCTGGTTATAGTTATACCCGCCAACAGACAGTAGACCACCGCCAGGGCTCCTGACTCGGTAGGGGTCACCACCCCGGTCACTATCCCTCCGACTATTATGAAGGGGGCGACTAAGGCCGCCACCGACCGCCTCAGTATGACCTTAGCCCTGGCCCTTACCGCCGCGGTGTCGGTCATAGGGACGTTGTATCGCCTGGAGAAGAACCAGTTCATGGCCATAAAGGCCAGCCCCAGGACCAACCCCGGGACCACTCCGGCGGCGAACAGCCCCCCTATGGACGTGTTGGTCATGGCGGCGTAGATTATCATGAATATGCTTGGCGGTATGATAGGGCCTATCAGCGAGCTCCCGGCGGTCAGACCGGCGGCGTAGGCCCTTGGGAACCCCTCTTTCTCCATGGCAGGTATCAGAATTGAACCTAAGGCCGAGGCGTCCGCCGCCGCTGAGCCGTTTACCCCCGCCAATATTATCCCTCCGACCACGTTGACGTAGCCCAGACCTCCTCTGACCGATCCCACCAGGAGGCGGCTGAAGTCGATCAGTCGGTCGGTCAGCCCCGAGCGGTTCATGAGGCTCCCTGCCAGGATGAAGAAGGGAATTGCCATCAGGGAGAACACGTCCATTCCCCCGAAGAACTGCTGCGGAATGGCCCTGAGTAGGGTCAGATTTCCCGTGCTCAATATTCCCAGAAATCCCGTGAAGAGCAGCGAGGCGTAGAGCGGCACTCCCAGCGCCATCTGGACGAAGAAACCTCCCAGGATAAGTAATCCGGTCATGGCTTATCACCTCCGTCGGAGCGGCGGTGCAGCTCCTGAAGGAGGAGCTGCACCAACAACATGGACATGCCGATAGGGACCGCCATGAGGGGGATTGCCTTGGGGATGCCGAGAGCCATCGTCTTCATGGTCCAGGTTCCTGCGACGTTTTTGCTGCCTAGCCAGATGAGCAGGACCAGCACGACCGCCTGTACCCCTATTCTGACCACATAGGACACCTTTTTTAGCCACCTTGGAAAACGTGGTGTGAGAAAGTCTATGGACATATGGTCGCCTTTAGCCTGAGCTCCAGCGGCCCCAAGCATCACAAGCCAGACCAGAGAGTATCGAGCGACCTCCTCGGTCCATATGATCGAGCTTTTCATGACGTAACGGAAGAGTATGCCGAGCACTATGTCTCCCACGTTGACCAGCAGGAGAAAGCCCGCCACCAGAGCGCTGAGCCTCTCCATGGCGATCGCTAGTCTGCCCAATGGATTAATCCTTTGTCGCCTCGTTGGCCCTGTCGGCGCACTGTACCGCCAGGTCCAGCCACTCCTGGCTCACTTTTGTCTTGAGCCATTTTATATACTCGGGCTGTCCCTTTTCCCTGAACTGATCCATCTCGTTCTCGTTAGGAGCGTACACCTCCATGCCCTTCTCCCTCAGGTACTCCACCTGCTTGGAATCCGCCGCCTCCACCTCTGTGCGGCTGATGCGGTTGGCCTCCTTGGCGGCCTCGACCACTACCTTACGGTCCTCTTCGGAGAGGGAGTCGAACAGGTCGCCGTTCATGACCAAAAACTGGTCGGAGTACTGTATGTTGGCCAGGGTCATGTGTTTTTGGACCTCGAATAGGCTGCCTATTATTATATACATCGCCGGGTTCATCTGACCGTCCACGACCCCTGTCTTAAGGGCCATGTAGAGCTCCGTCCATGGGATGGGGGTCCCGCTGGCTCCGAAGGCCTTGTATATGGCGAGCTGTCCCTCGTCCATACCCCTGAACTTGAGCCCCTTGAAGTCGTCCGGGCCATGTATGGCTCTCTCGGAGTTCGTGAAGGCCAAAAATCCACCTTCCTCCACCGCCTCCAACAGCACCGCGCCGGTCCTGTTGCGGAACTCCTCCTGGGCCTTTTTCCAGTACTGGCTCTTGTCGAAGAATATATGGGCCGCCTTATAGGAATTGAACATAAACGGTATGGACGAGGCGTATATCTCCGGGAACACCGGGGCCACTCCGGCGAAGGAAGCTATGTTTGCCATTGGCTGATTGAGCCCGGTCTTCATCAGTAGCTCCATCCTCTCCTCCTCGGTCCCCAGCTGGCTGTCGGGGAACAGCTCGAAGGTGACCCGTCCCTCGGTCCTCTCCTCGACCAGCTTTTTGAAGTTCTCGGCGAAGGCGTGGACGGCGTTGTCCTCAGCTTTTGGAGGCCCGTTGTAGGACATCTTGACCGTTACCGCACAGGACGCTGTGGCGACGATACCGATGATCAGCAACGACAGAAGCAGGATTCTGGACTTACGGTTGAAGACTTTCACGGCAGAACACTTCCTTTCAGTAATGTATCAGGGCGAATCCCTGTGCTCTCAATTCTAAATAGTAGGAGGTGTTTTTGCAATAGCAGAGGGAGCGCACTTAAAAAGTGCGCTCCCTCTCGGTTTTTTTAGGATCAGACGTCCAGGTTTTGGACCTCGTGGGCGTGGGACTGGATGAAGTCCCGCCTTGGTTCGACTTTATCCCCCATGAGGATGTTGAAATACTCGTCCGCTGCCAAGCCGTCGTTGGCCTCTATCCTCTTCATGACCCTGTTTGAGGGGTCCATAGTGGTCTCCCACAGCTGTTCTGGGTTCATCTCTCCCAGTCCCTTGTACCTTTGGACCCCTATCTTCTTGCCCGTGTCCTGATGGCTGTCCATGAAGGATCGGAGGGACTTGTCGCTGAAAAGGTATTCGGCGTGTTTGCCTATCTGCACCCGATAGAGGGGCGGCTGAGCCAAGTAGACGTATCCCCCCTCGACCAGCTCCTTCATATAGCGGTAGAAGAAGGTAAGGAGCAAGGTGCTGATGTGGGCTCCGTCGACGTCGGCGTCGGTCATTATGATTATCTTGTGATAGCGGAGCTTGGAAGCGTCGAAATCCTCTCCGATTCCGCATCCAAGGGCCTGGATTATGGTCCTTATCTCGTTGCTGCTTAGGATCCTGTCCAGCCTTGCCTTCTCCACGTTCAGTATCTTGCCCCTGAGTGGCAGTATGGCCTGGAAGCTTCGGTCTCTTCCCTGTTTTGCGCTGCCCCCTGCGCTGTCTCCCTCGACGATATATATCTCGCAGTGCTCAGGCTCCTTGCCGGAGCAGTCCGCCAATTTCCCCGGGAGGTTCAGGCCGGTCATGGCGGTCTTCCTGACCAACTCTCTTGCCTTTTTGGCCGCCTCTCTGGCCTGTCTGGCCTTTATGGCCTTCTCCACCACTGGCTTCAGTACCGCAGGATCGTCGTCCAGTGCAGCCAACAGTCCCTCGTAGACCACCGAGTCAACTATGCCCTTGACCTCGCTGTTGCCCAGCTTGGTCTTGGTCTGTCCCTCGAACTGGGGGTTGCCCAGCTTTATGGATATTACGCAGGTCAGGCCCTCTTTCAGGTCCTCGCCGGTCAGGTTAGCGTCCTTTTCCTTCAGGACCTTGTTACGTCTGGCGCTCTCGTTGACCGCCCTGGTTAGGGCAGACCGGAGGCCTATGACGTGGGTCCCCCCCTCTATGGTATTTATGAGGTTTGCGAAGGAAAACAACCTCTCGTGGTATCCGTCGTTGTACTGTAACCCCATGTCCACGGAGATGGAGTCTTTCTCCCCGGATATCACCACAGGCTTGGGAAACAGGGATGTTTTATCCCTGTTGAGGTACTCCACGAAGGAGCAAAGTCCTCCCTCGTAGAGGAAGGTCCACTCCTTTTCCTCCCTGTCGTCCTTGAGGATTATCTTGAGCCCCGGGTTTAAGAAGGCCATCTCCCTGAATCGACTGCTCAACACCTCCGAGGAGAAGGTAACCTCCTCGAAGATCTCGTCGTCGGGCATGAAGTGGACGGTAGTCCCTCTCTTATGGGTGTCGTATCCTCCCTCGAGGTCGGTGACGGGAACGCCTCTCTCGAACCTCTGAGCCCAGGCCCTGCCGTCCCTGCATATGTCCAGCTCGAGCCAGGTGGACAGGGCGTTGACGACCGATACCCCAACGCCGTGAAGGCCTCCTGATACCTTGTAGCTGTCGTTGTTGAACTTACCACCGGCGTGGAGGACGGTGAGGACCACCTCACAGGCTGGCCTGCCGTTGGATGGGTGGGGGTCAACCGGAATGCCTCTGCCGTTGTCC
>JAQUTB010000028.1 GCA_028709985.1 Dethiosulfovibrio sp. | reverse complement strand
TCAAACCGTAAAACCTATCATATAGGGAGGGATAAAATTGAGCAAAAGGAAAATAGCGGTCCTGTCGCTGGCTTTCGTCGCTGTGGTGGGAGTCGCCCTTTCTGTGACCGATCTGGGGACAGGGGTGGTTCGGGACCAGGCGATTAAGGCCCTCACCCAGACCCTTCAGGCTAAGGTCTCGTTGGGGGAGATATCGGGAAATCCCCTTAAGGGATATGCCCTCAAGGAGCTCTCGCTGGTCAAAGACGGGGAATACTCTCTGGATCTGCCCTCTTTGGAGGTTAAGCCCAACCTGTTGGCCCTCCTGAGAGGCGGAGCCGTGGTGGACAGGGTTATCCTGTCCGGGATATCGACCGATCTGGACCAGTTGACGGCTCTGGTCAATGGGTTGCCCAAGTCGGATGCCTCTGGGCCGCCTTCTGTTCCGGTCGGGTCTGTGTCGGTGGTAAAATCCTCCCTGGGGCTGCCAGGCGGGATTCTGGAGATAAAGGATATCTCCGCCAGGTTCAAGGATGACCGAGGCCTGGCCTTCGATCTCGGCCTGGACGTGGCCTATGGCGGGGTTCCCGCCAAGGGGGCCGTTTCCGGGCTTTATGGGGGATCTTTCCTGACCTTGAGAGATCTCGACATGTCCGTGGGATCGGGCAAGGTCAAGGCCCAGGGGGACGTGTTCCCGGACCTGGCCGCCAAGGGGGAGGTCCGGGATCTTAACCTAGCTGAGTTGGCTGGTCTGTGGCCGGATCTTGCCGGTGCGTCCTTCTCCGGGAAGGTGTCGATGGCCTTCGATGTGGGAGGCACTTTGGAATCCCCTGTGGTGAACGGCTCTGTCGGCTTCGACGGGGTTCTTGCCGCGATACCTGTTAGCGGTCTTGCCGGAAATTTTGCCTATCAGGATATGGCCCTGGATCTGCCGGACCTGAAGGCTGTCGTGGCTGGGGTTCCCTTGGCCGGGGCCCTGTCCTCTCGGTTTGGCGAAGAGCGGCCCATAATAGATCTGAAGATGGATGCCTCCGACGCCGATCTGGACAGGCTCAGGGCGTCCTATCCGCAGATCCCCAAGGAACTGTCCGGTGTCGTCCAGTCGCTGTCCGTGGCCCTGGAGGGACCTGTGGATAAGCTGAAGGGCACGGTGAAGGCCAGGGCGGAGTCCCTTAAGGTCATGGGATACGGCCTCTCTCAGAGCTGGGCCTCTGTGGCTCTGACCCCGGACGGCAAGGCATCTGTCTCGGCTAAGACGGTGTTTCAGGGGCAGCCAGCCTATCTGGAGGGAGGCATATCCTTCGGAAAGGGAGCCCCCGAAGCTAAACTGCTTTTCAAGGTCAGAAAGGTCCCAACGGACCTCATCGCCTCCATGCTCAGCGGTCCTCTCCCCGTGTCAGGCCTAATCGACATGGACCTGTCCATAAAGGGAAATCTGGCCGAGCCTTCAATAACCGGAACGGTCAGCGCGCCGTCCCTTTCGGGGTTTGAGCAAGTCCTGAACGATCCGACAGTTAAGTTCGTTCTCAGAGGGACCGATCTGGATATTCCCTCCGCTCATGCGAGCTGGAGAGGGGCCCCTCTCGCTGTTTCCGGCAAGCTCTCGATGGGCGGCAAGGCTCCCTCTGGTTCCTTTAAGGGAGAGATGAAGGGATTGGACCTTTCGGCCCTATCCGACCTCGCTCCTGGTCTGGTCGGCCGGACGGATGCCGATTTCTCCCTGGACGGCGACCTGTCCGATCCGTCGATGCAGCTGGGTATAAAATCGTCCAAGGTTGCCATGTCTCAGATCTCTTTGGAGAAGGTGGACCTTCAGCTCAAGGGAAAGGCCGCCTCTATGGCCCTTTTGGGCTCAGCGTCGGTGGCAGGCGGTAGCCTTGCTGCGTCGGGCTCGCTGGGACTTGGCGAGTCTCCAGTTGTGGATCTGTCCGTCAAGGGCGACGGTATAGGTATCGCCAAGCTGGTGGATCTGCCCCTGTCCGGGGCTCTTTCCGCTGTTTTGACCGCCAAGGGCTCCGTGGCGGAGCCGAACCTGACCCTGAACCTGTCCCTGCCCAAAGGGGTTGCCTGGGGAGTTGGGATAGACGGTCTGGCTGCCTCCGTTGAGGGCAAGGGGAAGGCCTTTACCCTGAAGGAGGGGAAGGCATCGGTTGGAGGAAGCCCCTTCACCGTGAGCGGTTCGTTCGACGGGGCGTCCTCCAAGGGCGAGTTTAGCCTGTCCGGGACCGACCTTGACCTCACCAAGGCCTCTCAGGGCCTGCCTGAGGCCCAGTCCTACGGCATCGGTGGCAAGGTCTCGGTGTCGTTCAAGGGAGCCTTGGACGGCAAGGCTATGACCGGATCAGGGTCGATAAAGGCCCCGGTCCTCTCTGTGATGAATATATCGCTCAACAACGTCAGCTATCCCATCGAGATAAAGGGAAACAGACTGACGGTGTCTTCGGCGTCGGCAGAGCTGTACGGTGGTTCAGTGACCGGCTCCGGTTGGGTTGACCTGGACAGCCTGAAGTTTTCCAAGAAGGTATCCGTCTCGGGAACCGACGTGGCCCCTCTCATAAGGGCTTTCGCCGGGACCGATGGGACAGTGACCGGCATAGGCAAGGCCCAGTTCGAGGGCTCAGGGGTCCTGTCCCCCTTCAGCTTCAAGGGCAACGGCACAGCCGAGCTCGGTGGAGGTCAGGTGGTGGGATTCCCCCTGGCCCAGGTGGCAGCGTCGCTTCACGGGACCGACGGCATCCGCTATCGTTCCGCCAACGGGACGTTCCATCTGGTGAACGACGTGTTTACCCTGGATAAGGCCTCGGTTCAGGCCCACGACGGAGACCCAATTTACAGGTCCTTCGTGTCCTCCGGGGTTATAGGCCCCAACAGGAAATTGGCCCTGGACTGTGCTGGGGAGGTCAATATGAGGCTTCTTAACGCCGTGGTGGGAGCAGGGGTCGGTGGCGTACTAGGCGGAGGAGCAGGGACCATCGCTGCGATTATCGGTGGAGCCCTTGGAGGTGCTCAGCAGGGCATATCCAAGGATGATTTCAGGGATATCTCTTTCCAGGTCGTGGGGACGTTGGATTCCTCCTCCGTCAAGGGGCTTAAGGTTGGGCCGTCCAAGATAGAGCCAGCTCCAGCTCAAGAGGCCCCTGCCGCGTCGATTACGCCTCCGTCATCGGTCCCCTCTCAGCCTGTCCCTCAGGAGGAGCCCAAAAATCTGGAGGATCAGCTTAAAGACGCTTTGGAGCAGGAGGCAGGAAAGGTCCTCCAAAATATCCTCGGAGGGGGAAACTGAGCTGTATAATATCCCCTTAAGGGTATCTCTAAAAGCGCCGATCCTCGGAGAGATCGTTCCGACAGAGCCCGTTTGAGCCCGTATTTTCGGCATGCCGTCGTGTAGTACGAATGGGGCGACAGGACGTCGCCCCAAGCCGAGGGGGCACAGGACGTGCCCTCCGAGGCGGTTCGTACGGAACAGGCAGGCCGAAAATACGCCTGGGCGAGACAGGGCACTGGCGGGACGGTCTCTCCGAGGAGACTCTAACGTGATCTTTTAGAGATGCTCCTAAGCTACTACAACCGTATCGGGGTGAGTTATCATGGATAGGTCGGATCTGAAAAACTGTCGTAGGATAGTGGTCAAGGTTGGTACAAGCACCATAACTCACGACACAGGTAAACTTAATTTATTGCGCATGGAGAGGTTGGCCAGAGCTCTGTCGGACCTGCATAACCAGGGTAAGGACGTCATACTCATAACTTCCGGTGCGGTCGGAGCTGGCGTCGGGCGAATGGGGCTGAGAGAGCGACCTTCTACCCTTCCGCTGAAACAGGCCCTTGCTGCTGTGGGGCAGGCCTCGCTGATGCAGATGTACGAAAAGTTCTTCGGGGAGTACGGCCAGACCGTGGGGCAGGTGTTGCTCACCAGGGACGCCTTCGATGACAGGCCAAGGTATCTGAACATAAGAAACACCCTATGCGGTCTACTGGAGCTCGGGGTGGTCCCTATAATCAACGAAAACGACACCGTGGCGGTGGAGGAGATAAAGTTCGGCGACAACGATACCCTATCGGCCCTGGTGGCGGTGGCGGTCCAGGCGGACCTGCTTATAATATTGTCCGACATAGACGGCCTTTACGACAAAAACCCCAAGGAGAACCCCGATGCTGTGCTGCTTCCGGTGGTGGAGCACATATCGGACTCCATAAGACAGAACTCCACCGGAAGGGGGTCCAGCTTCGCCAGCGGTGGGATGTACACAAAATTGGCCGCTGCGGATATAGCCCTTCCCGCTGGCATTCCCATGGTGATAGCAAGCGGAGGGGAGGACAGGGTCGTCAGACGAGTGGTGGAGGGAGAGCATCTTGGGACCCTTTTCCTCCCGGCCCAGGAGGGTCGGCACGGCAGAAAAAGGTGGATAGCCTCCGGGGCCAGGCCCCAGGGGGTTTTGGTTATAGACGACGGAGCGGTTCTGGCCCTGAAGGACAGGGGGGGAAGCCTTCTCCCCTCCGGCGTTATAGCGGTCAGAGGGGATTTCTCCAGAGGGCAGATTGTGTCGATCCAGGGGATACACGGCGAGGAGGTCGCCAGGGGACTGGTCAACTACGACAGCCCCGACGTCCTGGCCATACTCGGAAGACAGACCGATGAGATAGAGTCGCTTCTGGGAGAGAGGGATTTCGACGAGGTGGTCCACAGGGATAACCTGGTGGTCCTGTAGAGTGAGGAAGTGGGTAAGATTATGGAGTTAAACTTAAAGGAAATGGGGGCGGCGGCTGTAGCTGCGTCCCGCTTTACGGCCCAGTCCAGCGGCAAGGACAGGGATAGCCTGCTTCGCTCCATGGCGAGGGCTCTGAGGGATGGGGCTAAGGGCATAATCGAGGCTAACGGCCTGGATCTGTCCAACGGGAGGGCTTCGGGGCTGTCCGAGCCCCTTCTCGAGCGGCTCTCGTTGGACGATGGCAGGGTTGAATCCATGGCGAAGGGCCTTGAGGAGATAGCGTCCCTTCCCGATCCACTGGGAAAGGGAGACAGGTGGATAAACGACCAGGGACTGGAGATATCCAGGGTAAAGGTCCCTCTAGGTGTCATAGGGATGATCTACGAGTCCCGCCCCAACGTGACCGCGGATGCGTCCGGGCTTTGTCTGAAGGCGGGCAACGCCGTAATACTCAGAGGGGGCAGGGAGGCGGTCAACTCCAACCGTGCCATAGCGTCCCTGCTCAGGGGGGCGCTTAAATCCTCGGGGTTCCCGGAGGACTCGGTGCAGCTTCTGGACGATCCCGGAAGGGAGGCTACCCAGGCGTTGATGGCTCTGGAGGATCTGGACGTGCTGATCCCAAGGGGAGGCAAGGGCCTTAAGGAAGCGGTGAAAGCCCATGCCAAGGTTCCCGTGATAATGACCGGTATGGGGCTGTGTCACCTCTACGTCGATCGCTTTGCGAACCAAGATATGGCGGTTCAAATAGCGGTCAACGCCAAGGCCCAGAGGCCCTCGGTCTGCAACTCCATCGAGACTCTGCTGGTCCATTCCGACGTGGCTCCTTCGTTCCTGCCATCTCTTGCTTCGGCTATGGCAGAGGCCGGGGTGGAGCTCAGAGGGGACGGGCGGGTTCGCTCTTTGGTCCCCATGGCCTGCGCTACCGACGAGGACTGGGACACAGAGTACCTTGCGCTGATCCTATCGGTCAAGATGGTGGATTCCTTAGAGGAGGCTATTGATCACATAAACCGTCACGGGTCGGGCCACAGCGAGGCGATAGTCACGGAGGATTACCTCGCCTCCAGGACGTTTTTGGACCAGGTGGACGCCTCCTCGGTCTACGTCAACGCCTCCACCAGGTTTACCGACGGATCGGTCTTCGGCTTCGGGGCCGAGATGGGCATAAGCACCCAGAAGATCCACGCCAGAGGCCCTATGGGAGTGGAGCACCTCACCACGGTCAAATATCGCGTCCTGGGGTCGGGACAGATTCGAGGTTAGGCGTGAGGCAAAGGGATATAACGGTGCTCTTCGGTGGAGACAGCCCAGAGAGGGCCGTCTCGCTGGACAGCGGCAGGGCCGTGGCCAACGGCCTCAGGGAGGCCGGTCACTCGGTGATTGAGGCGGATCTAGCTTCCCCATCGGACCTGTTCAGGGTCTTAAGGCGGCAGATCCCCGACCTTTTCTTCGTGGCCCTTCACGGAGGCTGGGGTGAGGACGGCCATCTACAGGCGGTGCTGGACATGTCGGGGGTTCCCTACACCGGCTCCGGCCCGGCGGGCTGTGCTGTGTCCATGGACAAGGCGATCTCCAAAGGGGTGTTCTCCTCGGTTGGGCTGGATGTCCCATGGGGGATCGAGGTTCGAAAGGGAGAGTCTACAGACCTTACGGAGGAGCTCCGCCGTTGGGGCTCTCTTGTGGTCAAACCCTGCTGCGGAGGAAGCACCGTGGCGACCTCCATCGTCTCGGATGGGTCTCGTATCCAGGTTGCCCTCGAGTCGTCCTGGGAGCTTGACGACAGGGCGCTGGTGGAGGCCTATATACCGGGCAGGGAGATAACCGTGGCAGTTGTCGACTTCCGCGGCGTGCCCAGGGCTCTCCCTGCTGTGGAGATAGTTCCCGAGGGAGGTTTTTACGACTACAGGGCCAAGTACGGAGGCAGAAGTGGATACTTTGCCCCCGCTGAGCTTGACCCAGGTCTGGCGGACCTCCTAGGCTCCCAGGCCTGCGCTGCCCACAGGGCCTCCGGCTGTTCCATATACTCCCGGGTGGACTTCAGGGTCGATCCAGAGGGTCGCCCCTGGATTTTGGAGATAAACACCGCTCCTGGGATGACCTCCAACAGCCTGGTTCCCAAGGCGGCTAAGGCGGCCGGATACTCCTTCCCGGAGCTTTTAGACTATATAGTCGATGAATCGCTTATATTGAGGGGTTAGAGCCAGGCCTAGGCCGGGTGCGGCAGGATATGCGCCGTGCCTGGCTTTTTTTGTGTCCATCCACCGTGCCTCCCCCCCCACAGGTATTTGGGACCATGTGGGTATGACTTTAGGATCGACCCGCCCGTGCAGAATGGATACCTATATTGACAGCCTTTTTTGCATTGGGGATAATGATCAAGGCGCGCTAATGAGAACCGTTTTTGTGTTTAAACAGCTCAATATAGTTTTGTTTAGCTAAAGATCATGCTTGAATATAAAAAAGTTCGCTTTTCTGCTTGGGTGGGGGCGAAAAAAAGGGGGATGCGGTTTTGCGTCTTAAGCTGAGGGGAAAAATCTTGGCGTGGATTCTCTGTGGCCTACTGATAGTCCAGGGGGGAATCGCGGCTTACGTGGGGTTGACAGTCAGGGTAAACGCCGTCGAGCAGGCCGAGAAGGACATACAGATAGTGGCTGAGAAGTACTCCCTGGAGATAACCAGGGAGATGGAGCGTTTTACCACCGCTATATCGGCCTTTGGGGCCTCCGTCGAGGGGATCGCCGCTTCACGCTCTGGCGATAGAGAAAACGTCTTGACCATGGCCCATCACCTGCTGGAGAGGAGTCCGGGAGCTCTTGCGGTTTGGTTTGTGTTCGAGCCCAACGAGTTTGACGGCAAAGATATACAGTTTGCCGGTATAGACGGTTTTCAGGATACTGGCCGTTTTGAGGGTACTTTCGTACGTGACGGCGGCTCCATCGTGAGGACATACGACACCACAGAGGAAAGCCTGAAAGATGGACAATGGTATTACGGGGCCCTTCGCTCCGGTCGTCCCATCGTGGCGGAGCCTTGTCAATACTCATATAGCGGGGAAGAGGGGAGCTCTTTTTTCATGACCGGCATCTCCGTCCCGATTAAGGTCGACGGAAGGGTCATGGGCGTTGTGGGGATAGACCTGGATCTAGATGTATTCGCAAAACGGGTCGAGGCTGTCTCTGTGACGGAGAACAGCTACAACACGCTGTTCTCCAACGAGGGATATTTTCTGTATCATCCCAACGAAAAGATGATGGAGAAGACCTTGGAGGAGATTGGGCGAGGAAAGATCCAGGATCTGGACCGAATCCTGAACGTCATATCGTCCGGCATCGAGGAGGTAACGTTCGACTACGCTCTTGATCTTGGTGAGAAGGCTTTTAAGGTTCACGTACCTGTGTCCCTGGGGGACGGCCTTCCACCGTGGAGCTTGGCCGTAACGGTGCCCATGTCCGACGTGACCAAAGAGGCTGACGTACTGTTTCGGAACGTGATATTGGCGTCGGTATTGGGGCTTTTACTTATGGCTGTAGCGGTGTTTTTGATAACAGGAAGGATCGTCAAGCCTGTCGTGGGGCTGTCTGAGATATTGGACAGGTTTTCTCAGCTGGATTTCAGGTCTGATGCCTCTCGCTCTTGGCTGTATAAATATCGCAACGACGAGATCGCCGAGATGATACAGTCCCTCAGGACGATGCAATCTAAGGTGAGCGATTTCGTGCGCTCTATCCAGAGCGAATCAGGGCTTATCACCGGCACGTCCCAGTCCTTGGCTGCCTTGGCCCAGGAGACGGTGGCTTCGATAGAGGAGGTCAAAGCCTCGTTGGATCACGTTGGGAACTTGGCCGAGGCGAACTCCGCCGCTTTGGAGGAGACCACCGCCGGTGTCCAGGAGGTCTCCGCCGGAGCCTCCGGTGCGGCTGACAGTGCGGCGGAAGGCTCTGAGGCGTCCATGGAGATGAGCCGCATCAGCCAGGAGGCGGTCAGCCACGTCAGATCCATGGTGGACATGATCAGGGCCGTCGGCGATCGTTCGTCGAATACTATGGAGAGCATGGTCCAGGTGGAGGAGTCGGTTGAGGCGATAACGTCCTTTGTGGCCACGATCACGTCAATAGCCGATCAGACCAATCTGTTGGCCCTGAACGCCGCCATAGAGGCGGCAAGAGCTGGGGAGCATGGTCGAGGTTTTGCTGTGGTGGCTGAGGAGGTCCGTAAGCTGGCAGAGGAGAGCAATGGAGCTGCTCGCAACGTGGTGGATCTCATAGGAGCGTTACAGGAGAACGCCTCCTCCTCGACCGCATCCATGAAGGAGGTCGATCAGGTGGTTGAGCGTATAGTGGATGCGTCGGACGCCGCTATATCCAACCTCGACGAGGCCCTAAACCATATCTCTAGGGTCGAGGGAGCCATGCAGAACATAGCGGCCCTGGCCGAGGAACAGGCTGCGGCCAGCCAGGAGATGGCGTCCGGGATCGATCAGGCGACCAAGGGGACCATTGAGACAGCTGAGATCCTAGTGAGTGTGAAGAAGGGCAGCGAGGACACCGCTACGGCGTCCGAACAGGTCGCACAGGAAGCCCAGGGATTGGCGTCCGGGGCCGAGCGACTAAACGCTATAGTAGAGACTTTTTCGCTGGACGAGCTTGGGGATCGACCCCTGACTTTGATCCAGAAACGTAGTTAGAGGGCAAAGAACAGGGGGCAGTCCGTCGGACTGGCCCCTGTTCTTTGCCCTTTTGTAAAAAGCAAGTCATGTTGCTATGGTTTGGCATGTGTGTGTTATACTTATATCAGGGTAGTTCTCCTTTTGGGCCGAAAAGCTCCCGCATCGTCTTTTTCCTTCGTTTATCTTCCTTTTTCACTTTTTGATCCGATATACCCATGTTTATCCGTTTACCTATAGGAAC
Source organism: Dethiosulfovibrio sp. (assembly GCA_028709985.1). Taxonomy (GTDB): domain Bacteria; phylum Synergistota; class Synergistia; order Synergistales; family Dethiosulfovibrionaceae; genus Dethiosulfovibrio. The sequence continues at coordinate 1,957 of JAQUTB010000028.1, read as the reverse complement.
TCTCATTGTCCGTGGGGGTCAACTGAACTGAGGAGGGATTTTCCGTGTTGTCAAACCATGAGAGCAAACTGTTGATACTTCATCGTCACGGAGATCGCCGCCCCGTCCCCGCCCGACTGTGTCGTTTGGATATGTCAGATTACGACGATGTCATGGCTCTCAACGCCAGGGTGTATAACGAGGTGGCAGACGAGGACATTTATGCCTCGGAGAACTCTATAGAGCGAAACCTCTCTGGGGAGGGCTTTGCCTTGGGGGTCAGGGCCGCAGGGCTGTTGGTGGCTATGTGCGTTTTTTCGTGGGTCTTTGAGGATATGTCCAAGGTGATGGAGGGGACCTATCTGGACGATTGGCCCATAGAGTCCTTCGCCATGAGGGATATAGTTGTGGTTGACCGGGATTACCGGGGTAACGGCCTCCACAGGATGCTCATAGAGGCCTCAGGCTCTTTTCTTCCATCCAGGAAGAGGTATGTTATCTCCACCGTGTCGCCCAGAAACTGGGCTAGCCTGAAGAACGTCCTGGCCGAGGGATATTACGTGGTGGCCTGCAAGAAGCTCTACGGAGGCCATAACCGTTTTATAACCTGGCAGGACCTGGACGATCCTCTGGTGATATCCCGTCATCTTCCTCTCAGGATATCCGCCAAGGACGTTGCCTGTCACAGGCAGGCTCTGGCCATGGGTGCGGTGGGATACGAGCTTGAGAGGCGTGGCGACGATGTGTTGCTGCGCTACGGAAAGGGAGTCAGGCGGTCCAAGGCGATACCGTCCCTCTTCGGGGACGAGGACAGCCAAGCAGGGTAAAAAAAAAGAGACCCCAACGGGTCTCTTTTTTTTATTATACTAAGGAAGCCTGAGGTTGCTGATGATCTCTCTGATAAGCTGGTCCCTGGCGACCAAGGTCTCCCTGAGGACCTGATCGGTGGACTTGTAAAGCTCCTTCATCTCCTCGACGGCATCGATGGCACCGGTGTTGGCCTTGGCTATGACGTCAAGACGGGCCTCCATGGACTTGAAGGTCTCGTTGATCTGGGCCAGGCTGGCCTCCATCGCCTTGGTCTTCTCCACCATGGTAGCTTCGGCTGCGGCGACGTTCTTGCCGGTCTCCGCCATTTTGTCCTCGAGACGGTCCAGCCTGAGCATTATTCCGGAGAAAAGACCCAGGAAAATGACCGCCATGAGGATGAGAAGGCCGTACTTCTTGACCTTGCTCTCTCCGCCGGAGCAGGAGTCATAGTCGGAGTTGCAGCAACAGTCATCGAAGTCCTGCTCCATCTCCTCTTCCTCTGCCACCATTTCGTCCGCCATAAGTTCCTCTTCCTGCTCTGCTGCCTTGTTTGCCTTGATGTTGTCGTCTTCGTACATTATCCCATCTCCTTCTGCTGTCCGGCGGACAAACGCCGGAGAATTATGTCTCCTGTCTGTCCTTCTGTGCCTTCGTATAGGGAAAATGATAGCATAAAATCCCTCCTGTTTCGGCGTTTCCGAGAAAAAAATTTAGCCAAAACGAAAAAAGCCCGGAGTAGATTTCAAACTCCCTTTCCAATAAGGCATTATACCAGTTTCCGCACCGTAATGTGACCTCGTTGACTTAGGAGTACCAAGATCATAGTATAGAAAAAAGAGCAGAAAAAATCCACCTACTTATGAAGGGAGGTTTTTACTATGAGAGCAAGGACTATACGTCTAATTTTATGCCTGGCCCTCTTTGCCCTGATGCCTGTGAGGTCCTTTGGGGCAACGGTCGAGGCTCAGGGAGAGGCGGCCATCTTGGACGGGAACGTCAGTGCAGCCAGGGAATCGGCCAAAAAACAACTATACCGCAACGCGCTGGAGAAAGCTATAGGGGCCAGGGTCGAGGGTATAACCGAGATGAAGGATTTTCAGGTGGTTCGGGATAAGGTTTTCTCCAGCTCCAAGGGGTTGGTCAAGGACCTCAAGATAACCAGGGAGTG
>JAQUTB010000352.1 GCA_028709985.1 Dethiosulfovibrio sp. | reverse complement strand
ATCTCCAGCAGCGGGAAAAAATACACCACACAGTAACACTGTAGACAAAAACGACGCAAAAACAAGACCGCTAAAGCCCCTCCGCGACGACAACTTCATAACCTCCCCCCTCAGACGGAAAAGATCTTATCAGGTAGACCCCTATCCGATCCGGTCCCTCCCCTGTATCGTTATTAGCTCCTCCCACCGAGGAAGAATAGTCCCCTATGGATATACTACCGCTAAAAGATGAAAACTCCCATCTGGGAAAACCGAGAAAAGACGCATCGATCGATACGCCCAAAGATGGATAGGCAAGGTCGTATATGACATAGCCGTCAGAGGACCTTATGAGAAGGTCCGAGGCTGTGGTTGGAAAAGCGGTGGAGATCCTCACTGGCAGTTTTCCCGTAGTCTCTATAGCGTTATGTATCCAAAATTTAGCGTTCTCCAAAAGCGACATACCAGAGTTATATCTCTGCTTCTGTATCATAGCCATAGTTCCAAGGCGGTTTCTGCTCTCCACCATCTGGAAAGCCAAGGCCACGAAAGATCCCCCTATTATCATAACGATCAGGACCATCACTAAAGCATAACCGCCTCTTCTTCCGTTCGCTTTCAATTTCTCACCCTCCAGTCTGCGGTGGACACAGCTAGATAGAAACGAAAATCGTCCGATGTGAGGGTATATCCTGAGCTAGAGGGCCACTCTACGTCCTGAGATATTGGACTAGGGAATAACCCATCCCCTTGGCTCAAAATCCACACCCTCAAATTGTGGGTGCTGGTGTCCCATTCGAAGAATACTCTCCTGATGCCTAAAACCTGAGGCATAGCCCCATTGCCGTTGTCAGATATGAACAACGACGGTATGGATTGACCTGGCTGTAACCCTACATAGGCTCTTAGGTGACGCAGGATAAACATCCTGTCTCCCTGGGATATTTTACCGCCTATCGCTCCAGGGGATCCGTTAAAAGTCACGGACATATCGGTGGGAACCTGAGAGCTCTTCAGGGGAATCTGGGCCGAGGGGAACAAAACCCATCGCTCCACAGTGTCGCCGGGCGTCATATAGGCGGAGCTTAAAAACGATTTAAGATCGCCCAGGGTATATCCGGTAGGGAAAAGGGGTACGGAGAAATTCGCCGATATATCATCGATGGCTACAGAGCTTCCTATGTTGGATGGCAGAGCGTAAAAGACACTCAGATCTCCGCTTTTCATCGATCCTCTATCGTGGACCTCTAAAGGCTCCTTCATGGAGGGAACGCCTAACTGCGGCGCTAGATCGGCGAACTCGTCACCCCAGGGGATCGAAAGAGCGCCGTTCAACACGACCGGCTGAAGTATGGACAGGACCATCTGTCCCCTTTGAAGGGCGGTGGTATACTCCGAGGACTGTTCGTAATTTTTTAAATAGGTGTAGAGGAGGGACACCGCCGATCCACCTATTACAGAGGTTATCAGCAAAGCAATTAAGACCTCCACCAGGGTGAAGGCCTTCCGTCTTTTCGATCCTGTTTTTTTGGAGTTGGTCATTTAGATGCCTCCCTGGCGGAGAACGGTCCGTAATCCCGAGATAGGATCAGGTTTCCAGCCCCTCTGAGACCGTCCCAGCTTACGATCACCGTCACTGTGTGGAGATGATCGGAGGTCTTGGCAACAGACCTAGACCAGTGATAGCCCCTATCTAAGTCGGAGCTGACGACCCAGGAGGTGTTGTCCAGATCGACCCCCTCGACCTCCTCGAGCCTGGCCATGGACACCGAAAGGGCCTTCTCCCTCTGGACGCCGTGGACCATGAGCCTGGTGGTGGCGACGGGAACCGCCGCCAGTCCCACCAGGGCTATGGACAGTATGGCCATGGCTATGAGGGTCTCCACAAGGGAAAAGGCCCTCCTGGACATGTTAACGGACCTTCATCCAGACACCGTCTGTTTGGCTTGCCTTAACGTAAGGTATCGCACCATCCTTTGTACAGAGGCCAGAAGCTGTAGCCATATCAACTAGTTTCTCTATTACACCGGTGGTTAAGAGAGCGCCTTTATATCCAACAAGATCACCGGAAGCAGGATTGTATTCGTAATCCCCACTAATAGTCCTGTCTATATACGCACTCAAATCACCTATTTTAGTCGGCCAAGCAGTCTTATCCGCATAATACATCAGCGCAGCGGACTTGAGGTTCCTCAGGTCGCTGACTATCTTCGTGGCGTTGGCCTTGTCGGTTCCCGCTCCTGCGACCATCATCATTCCGCCTGCCAGTATACCGATGATGATTATGACTATCAGCAACTCCACCAGTGTGAATCCTGGCCGTTTGTTTCTTTTGATGTCCTTTTTCATGCTAAAGTCCTCCCTTAGTTTAATATCAAATCTCATTTATGTTCCTTTTTGTATTATACCATACCAACCATCACGGTAAATCCCTACAGCATCTCCTGTATCGCTGTGACTATGGGTGAGAATATGGCTAACGCCACTATGGCGACGATTCCTCCCACAAAGACTATAAGAAGTGGCTCCAGTATGGACGTCAGCCTCTTTATCTTCTCGTCGAGCTCAAGCTCGAACCAGTCGGC
>JAQUTB010000351.1 GCA_028709985.1 Dethiosulfovibrio sp. | reverse complement strand
TCAAGCTGAAGTCAAAGAGGTCGTGGAGGCCTGTGAGAGCTGCGGTATCCAGTGTGCCAAGGCCAGGGAGTTTCTGGTATCCTCCGCTAGATCCGGTGATGAATCGATGGAAAAGGACGCATACTTCAAGCTGGAGCATCTCATGAAGATGAGAGGTAGTCTGGAGGAAAGGGAGAAAAACCTCCGTTCTATGAGGGACTATCTAGCCAGGGAAATCCGAAGGAAAGAGGACACCTTAAAGAAGACCGAAGAACTTGGGAGTCGCTTCAGGATGGCCATGGAGATAATAGACACAGGCCGCAACGTGGAGACCCCTGAGAAGGACGGAATACTTGCTGCAGCGGTTTCCATGGCGGAAAGGGAGGGACTTCACCTTGGGAGAGAACTCCACGATGGGCCGGCCCAGAAATTTGGGGCGGCGGTCGTGTCGGCGGACCTGGTGGAGCAGCGTCTTATAGCGGGCAAGGTAGAGGAAGCTCTCTCTGAGGTGCGGTTATTGAGGCGCATCGTAGAGGATGCCGACGGTGAGGTCAGGGCCTTTCTGTATCGTTTGAATCCCCCTGGACTGGAGAAGGGGATCGACGTAGCCCTCAGCCGGTTGGTCTGCCAGATGAAGGACAGGTATGGGGTGGAGATAGACATGGCGGTCGACGGAAGGGGATGGCAGATGCCGGTTTACCTGAAGTCGAACATATTTAAGATAATATATCAAGCCATGGTCAATTCCCTGAAAAACGGCAAAGCTAAAAAGATAAGTTTAAGGCTATCGATGGGAGAGGACGCTTTTAGAGCGATAATTCAGGACGATGGAGTCGGATTTAACGTAGAAAAAGCCAAAGTAGATGCCGAAAAGAGGGGCTCTTATGGGATAAAGAGCATGGAGGAAAGGGCCTCCCTTTCCGGTGGGTCGCTGAACATAGAGAGCCAGCCTGGAAGGGGAACCATCATAAAGCTCAGGATACCTTTAAAACAGGAGGTTGTAAAATGACGTCTATGACCCACCGTGCCTCGGCCCTGGATTTTTTGGCCAGGTCGACCATAAACGTGGACGACAACAGCTGCTATCCCGCCGCGCCGGATCTTATTTTTGAGGCCGATATAAGAGACCAAGAAGACGGGGAAAGCCAGATAATCCTCTTTATCAAGGATGATCTAGGCAGGATGCAGCACAGAGTGAGAATGAACAGGACCTCAGCCAGGGACCTCATCGTGGTGCTTCAAAAAAGCCTGAGGGACGGCAAGGGAGGTTAGATAGCTCCTTCGCTGTCCCTCAGGCCCTTTTTATGAAGCCTTTTTAGAGGCTTTCTTCCTCTCGTTCATGTCCAGGATAGCCTTTCTTATCCTGATCTCCTTCGGAGTCGCCTCGACCAGCTCGTCGTCAGCTATCCATTCCAAAGCTTTATCCAGCGACATTTTCCTGGGGACGTCCAGCTTTATCCCCATGTCCTTCGTTGCGGACCTATGGTTGGTGGTCTGCTTTTTCTTTGTGGGGTTACATGGGATATCCCCTGGTCTGGAGTTCTCCCCTACTATCTGACCGTTGTAGACCTCTGTTCCAGGGGATACGAACAGTGTCCCTCTCTCCTGGAGGTTATCAAGCTGATAGCCTGTGGCCGGTCCTGTGTCCATGCTGACCATAGAGCCTCTGTTCCTCGAGGTAACCTCTCCCTTCCAGGGACCGTACCCCATAAAGCGGGACGACATTATCCCCAGTCCTCTTGTGTCGGTGAGAAATTCTCCTCTGTAGCCTATAAGTCCCCTTGTGGGTATGTCGAAGCTCATCTTCACGACACCGGTTTCTAGAACCGTCATGTCTATGAGGTCAGCCTTTCTCTGGGCCAGCTTCTCTATAACCGTTCCCTGATAGGCTTCAGGAACCTCTATCACCAGCTGCTCCATGGGTTCCAGGGTCTTGCCTTGGTCGTCTTTTTTCGTGATGACCTCAGGCCTAGATACGCAGAGCTCCGATCCCTCTCGGATCATCTCCTCTATGAGGATCGCTAGCTGAAGTTCACCTCTGCCCGATACCTTTACTCCGTCTGGTCTGCCTAGATCCTCTACCCTCAACGCCACATTGGTGTGGGTCTCCCTCTCCAGCCTGGCCTTGAGCTGACGCAGGGTCAAGGGAGTGCCGTTTCTGCCGGCGAATGGGCCGTTATTGACCAGAAAAAACATAGAGACGGTTGGCTCCTCTATCTCCAGCGGGGGAAAAGGGGGGTCCTGGCTCAGAGGAGAGGCGAAGGTGTCCCCTATATCTATGGATTTGGGACCAGATATCCAGACTATATCCCCAGCGTAGGCTTGGTCGACCTCCACTCTGTCCAGCCCTCTGGTAACCCATAGATGGACGGATTTCTCCTGCGATTTCCCCAGAATGCTCCATCCCTTGCTCTTTTCCGAAGGGTCTTCCCAGGCGGTCCTGGTCTGGACGAATGGCTCTCCTTTTACGACCTTGCCGGAAATTATCTTGCCGCACCCGATCTGTCCTACGTAGTCGTTCCAGGCCAATGTGCTTACCTGCATCCTGAATGGAGCTTCCGCATCCGCTAGGGGAGGGTGGACATACTC
>JAQUTB010000350.1 GCA_028709985.1 Dethiosulfovibrio sp. | reverse complement strand
TTCCACGAGGTGCCGGGCCCGGCGATAGTGCTGGGAGGCTGTTTTATCCTAAGCGGCATATACATGACACAGAGGGCCAAAGTATCCCCTGCCCCGGCTAAAGCACTTCCATAGCGACCCTGTACCCCGCCTCCATGGCCTCTTTGGCCTTGAAAAACTCCATAAACCGGACGTTGCCTAGCCTGGGGGCAAGCAGGAGATCGGGGGGATCGGTCTTCAACCTGCTCTGGGTTATGGAGGTCTCCATGATGTTTATGGACGTAACTATAACGTCGACTATGTTCGGCGGTTTCGGCCTGGACCTGCTTCCGTCCTCCACCAGGGCCCTTATCTCCTCCAGGATGCGATTTCCGAGGGATAGGTCTTGCCCCTTCCTCAGGGGCATAGGGCGTTCCTCCCTTCCCTCCTGCTTGCTCTCCACAACGTAGCGGTTCAGGTCCACCGCCACGACAAAGTCGGCCCCTAGGGACCTAACTACGTTGACAGGCACCGGATTGACCAGTCCTCCGTCGACCAGGACAGCCTCCCCGGACATAAAGGGGGTGAAAACCCCAGGGACGGCGATGCTGGCCCTGACGGCGTCTATAACGTCGCCGGAGGAGATCGCGACCTCTCTACCGTCCCTTATGTCCGTAGCCACAGCGGCGAAAGGGATCGACAGGTCTTTAAAGCTCCGGTCTCCCAGGATCTCCCTCAGAAGCTCGGTCACCTTTCTGCCGTCCACCAGGCCGGAATGGGGGAATACCACGTCGAAGTAGGCCAGAAGGTGGAGAGGGTCGAGCTCAAGCAACAACGCCTCCAGGTGGTCCAACCCACCGGAGGCGTATACCGCGCCGATCATGGCTCCTATACTGGTTCCCGCCACGCAGGAAAGGGTAATGCCCTTTTCCTGAAAGGCCCTCAGAACACCTACATGGGCGCACCCTCTTGCCGCACCGCCACCTAAGGCAAGCCCTATGGACCGACCCTGGGAGATGGCCTCACGCAGTCCGCCGTCCAAGGTTCAGCCCTCTCTCTCTGACTATAGCCAGCAGATCCGCCAAGATAGCCTGCCCGGTCTCCTCCCTGCCGGCGCCGGGCCCGACGATGGTGACGTCTCTGAGGTTGTCGGTGCCGTAGGTTATGGCGTTGGTAGCCCCCATCACTCCCGCTAGAGGATGGTCCAGAGAAAGCTCCATAGGGGCCACCGAAGCCTCAAGGACACCGTCTTTTCTCTCCACCTGGGCTATTAGCTTTATCCTCTTTCCCCTGGACAGGGCGGATCTCACGTCCTCAAGGGAGACCTTCGATATGCCCTCCCTTTTAACCTGGGAGAGAGCTATTGGCTCGCCCATTATCACCGTGGCTATTATCTGGGCCTTCACAGCGGCGTCCCATCCGTCCACGTCGCCGCTGGGATCGGTCTCGGCGTACCCTAGCTCCTGAGCCTCGATCAGGGCGTCGGAGTAGCTCAGCCCCTCCTCCATTCTGGAGAGGATGTAGTTGGTGGTTCCGTTGACTATCCCCTGGACCCTCACCACGTCGCAGCCCGCCATAGCCTCCATGGCCAGGTTTATGGAGGGAGTTCCGCTGAGGAGAGCACCCTCAAAACGATAGGCCACGCCGTGGCTTGCGGCCAGGGCCATGAGCTCCGGCAGTGCCACCGACACCGGCCCCTTGCTTGAGCTGATCACGTGCTTTCCCGAGTGGATCGCCCGACGTATCAGGGACAGGCCGGGCTCGCCGGTGACCAGGTTTGTAGGGGTGGTGTCCACCACTACCCCTATCCTAGGATCGTCAAGAATCTGGTCCAGCGAGGCGGAGGAGGCGGACACCGCCGAAAAGTCCCCTCTCTCGTCCAGGGAACGGAGAACCGCCTCCAGATCCAAGCCGGAGGGATCCCAGATAGTCCCTTTGGACCCCGTCACTATAGCGTTCACCACCGGCACAAAGCCGTAGCGACGGATCAGGTCGTCCTTTTTTCTGGTTATTATCCTGGCAAGCCCCTGAGCGACGTTGCCGAATCCGACTAAAGCGATTCCCCATTCCATTTTTCGTCCTCCTCCCTAAACCAGCAGCTCCGCTATCTGAACAGCGTTCAGAGCCGCGCCTTTTCTTATGTTATCCGACGATACCCACAGGTCCAGACCGTTATCCAGGACCAGGTTCCTCCTGATACGGCCGACGTAGACCGGATCGGTTCCCTCCGCCTCTATAGCCAGAGGATAGACCGAAGACGACGGATCGTCTCTGACCACCACGCCAGGAGCGTCGGACAGGATGGCCCTTGCCTCCTCCGGCGAGACGGCACGGTCGAACTGGGCCGCTATGGAAAGAGAGTGTCCCCTCATCACCGGGACCCTGGTACAGGTGCAGTCCACCTTTAGCTCGGGCACGGACATTATCTTTCTCGACTCGTTGACCATCTTCCACTCCTCGTCGGTGTAGCCCTGATCGTCGAAGCTACCCACCTGAGGCACGGCGTTGAAGGCTATCCTGTGGGGATAGACCGAGGCCCTCTTATCGGCTTCGGACTTCTTTCCCTCAAGCACCAGTCGACTCTCCTCCTCAAGCTCCACCACCGCCTTCCAGCCGGACCCTGAC
>JAQUTB010000027.1 GCA_028709985.1 Dethiosulfovibrio sp. | reverse complement strand
CAATTGGGGCGTTACCGGACAGGGACAGCGACCCTCCATACAGGCCAGCGGTGACTTTTTTAACCTCCACCTTTTTGCCGTCCACCACGACTTGAGCGGATAATTCCTTAAGGGGAAAGGCGTCCGCCAAAGATATGGGTTTAGACGACAGATCCAGCCCCACCGTCCCAAAGCCAGCTCCCTCGGAAGAGTAGCTCCAGGACCCTCCGACGGTCCCGGAAAGGCCAAATCCGGCCAGATCGGGAAAGGCACGACTCAGGCCCTCTCCGGTCATACCTGAAAAATCTCCCTTGATCGAGACCTCCGTCCTATTTTTAAGCCTCAACGTGCCGCTGCCCGAGACGCCGCCCCCTCCGGCTTTGGTGGATATGGACGATAGGTCGACCGTCGATCCGTCGTACTTAAAGAAAACCTTAGATTCGCTGAGGGGAACTCCGTAGACCTTTATTGAGGGAGAGTCCAAAGAGCCGGAAAAGACGGGATCGTCCAGGCTCCCGGAGACCTTTACGTCCCCAGTGACAGCACCGACTATATCCTGCCCCTCAGCGCCAGCCAGAGGGAGCAGCTCTCCCAGTTGGATCGACCTCAGCGCCACGGAGAGGTCGATCCGGTTTTTACCTATGTCGACCTTGCCCTTTGCGCTGGCGTTCCCCCCGAGGGTGGAGGCGGAAAGATCCAGGGTCAAGCCACCGGACTCCTTCATCTCGCCACGACCCTCCAGACCGGATAGCTTGACGCCGGAATAGAGGATGTCCCCCTTTTCAAGCAGAACCTTGGCGCTAAGGCCGTCCAGAGGACCTTTCAACGTCAGGGATATGGACCCTATCCGTCCCGATATACCCTGCACCCTGGGGTCGTCCCCGAACCAGGACTCCAGATCCAACTCCGCTGCCTCAAGCCCCGCGGATATGCCGATTTTTTCCTCCATAGCGAGGGTCATGTCGCCGGAGATGGCCGAACCGGAGGCGGAACCTCGCCAATTGGACAACCTCAGCTTGGAATCGCCGTAACGCCAATCACCCCTGAGGTCCGGGATTTCGAAACGTCCGAAAGCCCCGTCGTCCAACACGACACTGCCCGATCCGATAGGGCTGTCCAAAGTTCCGGAGATGGAGAAGTCCAACCCGACGTTGCCGTGAACACCTCCGCTGGAGGAAAACAGTCCGGCCACAGCCTCTATCGATACCCCGCCGATATCGCCGGACAGGCTCAGTTCTGGCGTGATCGGCCCGGATAGAGAGGCAACCCCTCCCATGCCAGAAAGAGAACAGGACAGAATAGAGACGGCATCTCCTGATACAGAGACCTGGGCCCTACCGTCCAATGGAGTTTCCCGAAACGTACCCTGAGCCTCGCCGGACCATATCCCCCGGTCCTGAGAGATCGACCCCGAGGATATAGCCCACCTTTCTATTGTGGAGGACACGTTCGATATGTCTATCTCGCCCACCTCGACATCCACCTCGGAGGGCTCGTTAATGAAGTTCTCCACTATGGGCAACAGCCGCTTTTCGTCCATCTTTACATCGTCAAGGTATACCCTAGCCAGACGGACCTTTCTGGAGAACAGCGCCTTTAGATCCAGGGAGAAACCGGCGCGAGACACGGCAAGGATAGCTCCATCCTCGCCAACCAGGGAGATGTCCTCTATTTCGTATCCCCTGAGAGGATTGCCTCTGACATTACCGATATCGCCGGAGGTCGCTCCCATAGAATGTACCTTTTCAATGAACCCTTTCTTTAACAATCCTCCTCCCCACGGGAACACGAAAGCACCCGCAGCGAGGGATATAAATGTCAGCACGATAACCGACATAGTAACCCTTTTTTTCATAAGAAACCCCTCCGTGAATGTGGATATAGTGGATAACTCTGTGGATAACCGGTGTTTTTACCTGTGGATTAGCGTTGGACAAAAGGTTATCCACTATATATGCCGATATAGAAGCCAAACGATGCGGCTTGGAGACAGAACCATCCCGTATCCATAATACCAGAGGCAGGGCCTTAGTTGGTTAAACCTCCCATCAGCCTTATTACCTATTTTAGCCTAAAGGTCAGGGAAGGTGAGGTCTTTCGTCGTCTAATGTTCTGTTTAGGGGTGCAGGTCGAAAATACGGGCTCGAAGGGGCTTCGTCGGAACGATCTCTCCGAGGTTCAAAGTTTTTAGAGATTCTCTGGGATATAATAGGTTTAGACAAATACGAAGACATCAGGAGGTTTTTTTCATGATAGACGACAGGAGACTCCTTCAGGACTTTTTGCGCCTCGCCGGCATAATGGCCCCTTCCGGCAAGGAGAGCCCCGTGGCAAAGGCACTCTTACCGGAACTTGAGAGTTTGGGCCTAAACGTGGTCGTGGACGACTCCACCGACAGGACCGGAAGCGACCACGGAAACATAATAGCCACACTCCCCCCGACGGACGGAGAAAGCCCATGGAGGGCCTTTATGGCACACATGGACACAGTCCCCCTGCCCCATCCGACCAAGCCGATCGTCAAAGAGGGCTCGGTCTTCTCCGACGGGACGACCGTCCTCGGGGCGGACGACAGGGCGGGAATAGCCATAATAATGGAGGCACTCAGAACGTTGATAGAGAAGGACCTGCCCCACCCCGGCATAGAGATCATATTCACCGTTTCGGAGGAGAACGGCCTGTTCGGATCAAAGGCCCTGGACGTTAAGGGCTTAAGGTCCTCAATGGCGTTTGTGCTGGACAGTTCTATGCCCCCGGGATCGATAATAGCCACGGCCCCCTTCGCCACGGCCCTAACCTGGAACGTATTAGGTCTAGCAGCCCACGCAGGGGTCGCCCCAGAGAAGGGGATAAACGCCATTCAGGCGGCATCTAGGGGCATATCGTCCATGAAACTGGGAAGAATAGACGAGGAGACAACCGCCAACGTGGGAGCCATTAGGGGAGGACACGCCACAAACGTGGTGTGCGACAGGGTGGAGATAAAGGCCGAGGCCAGATCGTTGCGAGAGGATAAGCTGAAAGCCCAGCTGAACCATATGAGGTCCACCATGAAGAAGGCGGTCACCGATTACGGCGCGACCTTGGAGGAAAAGATCGACGATAAATACCCGGGGTTCACCCTTGAGAAGGACACCCCTGTGGTCCAGGAGGCTGTCAGGGCTTTGAGAGAATCGGCGGTCATCCCCAAGATAACCTCTACAGGGGGAGGCAGCGATGCCAACGTGCTGAACCACAGCGGGCTGCCGTCGGTGAACCTTGGGATAGGATATCAGAGGGCCCACTCGAACGAGGAATTTATAGCTATAAGCAACCTGGAGGCTATGGCCAGGGTGACGCTGAACCTGATGACCCTTTGACATCCCTGGACTGTGCTATACTGTAGGTGACTTGAAAAACGAGATTGACGGGAGGGGTTTCTTTGAGCGCGTTTAACTTTGTTGTCGCATATCTTATATTGTCCGCATGTGTCCTTTGGCGAAAAGAGATCGTTGAAAAGTTCCAGGCCATCCGGCAGAAGGCCCACCAGGTCTAGACCACCTGCTGCCCAGGGCGGATAGTTAAATTGAATCAGGTAGTCTTGGTATGGGGCGCTGTATTGTTAGGAGGCCTCATCGGTCACGTAATAAAAATGCCATCAGGCATAATGGTAGGCGGAATGATAGCCGGGTTGGCGGTGAAGATAGCGTTAGCGCCTGACCTGGACGGGAGCCGCTGGCTCAGCATATTGTCTCAGCTTCTGGTGGCAGGGGCCATAGTTTTCAACTCGGACGTCAGTTCGGTGAAGGCCCTACCGTCCATGATACCGGTCGCCCTGGGCTACTCGGTGGTAATGTTGGGATTAGGGGTCACGGTTGCCCTGATACTATCCCGTTTTTTTGGCATGGATATACTGACGTCCCTGTTCGCGGCGTCCCCTGGAGGCCTGTCCGGTCTGGGGTTGGCCGCGACGGAGAGCGATGCCAACGCACCACTGGCGCTCATGTTCCACGTCTCCAGGATAACACTTGTCCTTATAACAGTGCCCATATTGGCAAAATACCTAAGCCGCTGAAAAACGCCGAAGGCCTCGTTGACATGACGAGGCCTTTGCCGTATTATCCCGAAGGTCGGTGTCCCAAATAAAGTTAGTGACTTAAAACTTTACAGCTATCGATAAGGTTAAGCTTGTGTATCATGTCTGTATCATCGCATGGCGGTAATGCGACCTTTCCGATACCCTTTAGACGGACACTAAAGACGATAGGAGGACATATTTTATGACTATCAAGGGACGTTTTTTAGCGATGGGGATATCGGTTCTGCTCGCCATGACGATCATGATAGGTACTGCCTCGTTCATATCCAAAAACAACCTAGAGGGGCAGATCGACCTAGCGGGGATTTCAGCTCTTAACGACACCGCCATCATGGTGGATCAGATATTCGGTCAACTCAGGACGAAAAGCACAGCGATAGGATCTCAGCTTAGCTATCTATTGGACAGGAACATGATGGACGAAGACAGGGACCTTTCCTCCTATATGGTCCATCTGGGAGAGGGAAACAGAGCCTCAGGCGTAACCGGCATCTTCGTCGGCAGGACAGGGGACGGATCTTTCTTCACGTCCAACGTGGACCAAAAGCTGCCCGATGGCTTCGACCCCAGAACCAGGCCGTGGTATCGCGGAGCCATGAAGGTGGATGGGGTCTACGTGACAGACCCCTACATAGACGCTGGGACAGGAAAGCCTGTGATAACCCTGTCGGCCCCTATCAAAAGAGGCGACCGCTCTATTTGGGGGGTCTTTGGTGTGGACGTCCTTCTGGAGGATCTAAGGAGTTTTGCTGTGGGCAGAAAGATTCAGGGAGAGGGAAGCTTGCTCCTCCTGGATAGATCGGGAAGAGTAATAGAGGGCCCGGTCGGCTCTGTAATGGGGTCCCCTCTTCAAGACGATGGAGCGGTGGACCGTTCCATCAGGGACGTCGCCTCCGCAGCCATATCGGGAGAGAGCGGTTCAACCTCAGTGACCACGGAGGGCCGTGCATTCAGGGCCTACTACGGAAGGAGCCACGAGGGATTTCCCGTGGTCTTTCTGTACCCCCAGGGAGCCATATCCAACATGGTTACATTATTGGCGCTGAAGCTAATAGCACTGGGGCTTGGCGGTTTAGCCATAGCGGCTTTGGTGATGTGGCTGACCTACAGGACCGTGGTGACCCCTCTGAGGCTGGCATCAAAACTGACCAAGAGGGTGGCTGAGGGAGATCTGACGGTCAGCAGGGACGAGTTTATGTACGACGCCCCCGACGCTATAGGTCGCCTAGCGGACGCCCTTGGAGCTATGACCGAAGACCTAAAATCCGCCATGATGGAGATCAGGGAGGAGAGCCTTTCCTCAAGCGATAGATCCCACGAGCTGGCCCAGGCGGCGGAGAAGGCCTCCAACAACACGAAGACCATCCTGAGCTCGGTCGACGAGCTTGACCGGAGGGCGGGAGAAAACGCCTCCTCCATACAAGAGGCCTCAGCGGCGTTGGAGGAGATCGCCTCCGGGGCCCAGAACGGGGCCGATATCGCCATGAAAGGCGCGGAGAGGGCAATCTCCCTCGACATCAAGGCCCGAGAGGAGGCGACTCGGATCGCCGAGGTTGTATCGGTCATAGAGAAAGAAATCGGTCTGACGGTGGATAACAAACGGGACTTAGCTCTCCTAGGTGAGACCGTCGGTCATATAGCCCGTTTCGTGGAGACCATAAACGGCATAGCGGAGCAGACCAACCTGCTGGCATTGAACGCCGCCATAGAGGCGGCCAGAGCGGGGGAATCGGGAAGAGGCTTCGCCGTGGTTGCTGACGAGGTCAGAAAATTGGCGGAGGAGTCGGGCAAGGCATCCAAGGAAATATCCAACATAATAGGAGAGCTCCAAAAGGGAACCCACAACTGTAGCGAAGGAGCGGACAGGCTATCCACTAGACTGAGCAACATAGCCAAGGACGCGGCACGCTCCTCCCAGGCGGTAATCAATCTTACGGAGGAGATAAGGCTTATGGCGGAAGAGGGGAAGCAGATGGCATCACTGTCCCAAGAACAGGCGGCATCGGGGGAGGAAATATCGGCCTCGGTGGAGTCAATAGCCCAATCCAACCAGTTGACCTACAACGCAGTGGTATCGATAAAGGACGAAGCTCAAGACAGCGCCCATACGGCTCAGTCCATATCCGAATCGGCTACGGCGACAGCCATGTCCGCCCAGAGGCTTCAGGCTTTGGTCTCCAGGTTCAGGCTGGAGCAGGAGAGATCGCTGGTCCCGCTACAGGGAGGAAGGAAAGCCTCCAGAGCGAGAAGGATCCTTAACGCCGCGACCTTCGGGTAGCCGCAATCAATCCCGACCAAACTAGTCTAAAAAGCCCATACATAATAATCTTTTCCCCTCCTAGCAAAAAAAACCACTTACCGTATAGAATGAAAGAGTGGTGGACATAAAACGGAGGAGGGGGATAAATGAACACTTTAAAGGGAAGGCTCATAGCTGTATTCGTGGTGGTCAGCTTACTGGGCCTGGGGACCCTTGGCCTGATGGCCATAAACCGTTCAGGCAACGCTCTTAAGACAGCAGCAGAAAAAGAGGGAATAGCCCTGACGGATGCGGTGTCCAAAATGGTGGACAGCTACATTAAGGCTGAGGTCGGTGCGGTAGCCCTGATGTCGTCGATGCCTGAGATAAGGTCGCTGAGCTGGGAAAGACAAAGGCCTTTTTTGGAGAACCTAAAGATATCGGAGACGGGCGTTCAAGATCTGTGGGTGGTCGAGGCGAACGGAACAGCCCGATACCTCGACGGGACCACGTTAAACCTTGGAGACAGGGATTACGTCAAACAGGCGTTCTCCTCCGGAAAGCCGATGCTGAGCGATCCGGTTAAATCCCAAAAGACCGGGGAGATGGTGGTGGTCATCGCGGCTCCGGTGTTCGCGAACGGAGAGTCGAAGCCTGGTGCTCTTCTTTGCGGACGGATCCCCCTCAACGACCTGAGGGCCGCCATGACCGACTTCAAGTGGGGAGAGACCGGCTACGTTTTCGTGCTGGACAAAAGGGGTGTCGTGGCGATACACCCCAACGACGATCATCAAGGAACCCTGGACGCGTCAAAGGAAAGCAAACTGATACCCAAGGCGCTGGCGGACATAGTCAAAAAGGGCATGTCGGGAGCCAGGGGCGTCGACAACTACCCCTTCGAGGGCAAGGATAAGCTGGCGGCCTTCTGCCCCGCACCAATGACTGGATGGCTGGTCTTCACCTCGGCCTATCAGGACGAGTTTTTGGCCCCCGTTATCAGGATGAGGAACACTATAGTGTTGATCACGGCAGCGCTTGTAGCACTCATCGCGATAGTATCGCTCTTCATAGCGAGGAGCATGGCGAGGCCGATAGAGAAGGCTGTGTCGGCTATGAAGCGGATAGCCACAGGAGACCTCAACGTCTCAATAGACGACCGATCCTCCATGAAGGAAATGGTGGAGCTTAGGAACGCCATAGATTCCATGACCGAACAGGTCTCATCGGCGATGACGACCATAAGCGACAGCGCAAAAACGGTGCTGGACAGATCCCAGGACGTCAACGCCGCCATAGAGGAGGCTAACGCCACGGCGGATCAGGTTCTGGCGATGACCGTCAAGGGCAACGAGATGGCCCAGTCCACGGCCTCCACTGTGGAACAGACCAACGCCAGCCTGGCGGAGGTGGCAGAGGGAGCCCAATCTGGGGCCATGAACGCAGTCCAGGTTGGAGAATCGGCAGAGGCATCGTCCCACGAGGCAGCCGAGGGCAGCAAGGCGTTAGAGGCGATGGTCGATGTCATAAAAGAGGTCTCCCGCTCGGAACAACAAGTGGGGGAAGCCATAAAGAGCCTGGACTCGTCGGTTGACTCAATAGGCCAGTTCGTGACCGCCATAACCACCATAGCGGATCAGACCAACCTCCTGGCCCTGAACGCAGCCATTGAGGCGGCCAGGGCAGGGGAGCACGGCAGAGGCTTCGCCGTGGTGGCTGAGGAAGTGAGAAAGCTGGCGGAGGAGAGCAACAGGGCCGCTAAGAACGTGGGAACCCTCATAGACGAGATAATAAACAGGACCAAGGCCGCAGCCAAGGACCAGGAGAGGTCCTCAAGCCTGATAGAAGACCTGGTAAACAGGACCGACCGTACAAAGGAGACGTTTTTCCACGTGGTGGAGAGGATGAACTCCATAACCGAGAACGTCCAGTCCATAGCCGCAGCTGCGGAGGAACAGTCCGCCAGCACCCAGGAGATGGCGTCAGGGGTGGACCATATATCGGCCAACACCAAGCAGATCGCCGACGCCCTCAAATCCATAACCAACGGGATGACCGAGACAGGGGCGGCCTTCGAGTTGATGGCCCGCTCGGCGGAGGACCTGGTGGCACTCAGCAACGACATGGAGAAAGCGGTGGATTACTTCAAGCTGAGGCCCAAAAACGGCATTGTCCCTCAGGTGAGATCTTAGACAAAAACACAGGGAGCCGGGCTTTGTCCCGACTCTCTGTGTTTTTTATTCACCTATTGACCTGACCCACCCTCTGTCGTCCATTATGGCGTAGAGGGACGGAAGGACCACCAGCACCAAAAGGGTCGAGCCTATGAGGCCGAAGACAACGCTCACAGCCAGAGGTATCAGCACCTGGGCCTGAAGGTTTCGTTCGAACATCAGAGGGACCATTCCCGCCACGGTGGTCATAGTCGTCAGGAATATGGCCCTGAACCTGTCGGAGCTGGCTCCCTTCGCCGCCTGTACGACCGATAGTCCCTGCTCCATCCCCATCCTGATGAACTCCACCAGCAGTATCGAGTTGTTCACCACCACACCGGCGAGGGATACGAACCCCATTATCCCTGGCATGCTCAGGGGTATGTTCATTATCAAAGAGCCGCACACCACGCCTATAAAAGCGAAGGGGATGGCCAGAAGCACCACCAGAGGCTCTATGTAGCTTCTGAACTGAAAACACAGCAGGACGAATATGCCGAGCACTCCCAGCAGAAGGGCCCTCTTCATGGACGCCTGGGTCTCCCCCATCTCGCCTGCCTCTCCGTCCAGGGTCATGGACAGATCGGGATATTTTCGCTCAAACTCGGGCAGATAGGTCTGTCTCATATAGGTGAGTATATCGGCGGTGTTGCCTAAAGCTGTGTTCACGTCCCCCACGACCGTCACAGTCTTGACCCCGTTCAGCCTGTGTATCCTGCTCCATGGCCTTTCGTATTCCAGCGATACCAGGCTGCCGAGGGGGGCATCAGCCCCACCAGGGAGGGCCACAGGGAGATCCATCAGGCTGCGAATGTCCTCCACGTCATCATCGCTGAGCTTGACGTTGACCTCGAACCTCTCCGCTCCCACCTGGAACGAGTCCACCACCTCGCCGTAAAAGGCCCTCCTGACCTGCCGAGCGATCTCGCCGGAGGGAAGACCCATGGACAAGACACCAGGAAGGGGTTTTAGCACTATCTCAAGCCTTCCGGGCTTCATGTCGTCGTCCAGGTCCCTCACGCCACGAATCCCCTCAAGCCAGCGACGGAGGTCGATAGAGGCCTCTTTGAGCCTCCCGAGGTCGGCCCCCTGGAGGCGGATCTCTATGGCCCTTCCCTGGGGCCCCAAAGTCGGCTCGGCGAAGGTCAGGGACAGGACCCCCGGTATCTGCCCCACGGCGGAGCTCCATGAGTCCACCAGCTGATCCACCGTGAAATTACGCTCCTCCGCAGATACCAGATTGACCTTGACGGTTGCAACGTGGGACCCCCTCTCGTCCAGGCCCCGGTGTATCCCGTATTCCACCGCCCTGTGGGTAACCATATCGGACAGGTCCATGGACTTGGACGCCTCTACGATAAAACCGACCGCCATCTCGGTCTGTGACAGGGAGGTTCCCTGAGGCATGAGTATTCTGGCCTCGAGGACATCCCCGTCCATGTCGGCGAAGGCCTGGACCTTAACGACACCTCCTACTAGCAGAGCGAGAGAACCCAATAGAAGGAACATCGTCAGGCCCAGGGTCCAGTAGCGGTTCTCCACCGCCCTGTCTACGACCCTCATGACCCACCGATCCCTGACGTAGACCATACCGAGGTTAACCTTCTCTCTGTATTTATCCGTAAACCCAACTCTATCCTTCGAGTGGGCCAGATGATGGGGCAGTATGAAAAAAGCCTCCACCAGACTGACCGCCAGGACGGAGAGAAGCACCACCGGTATGGGCTGAAACACCCTGCCCATCTGCCCCTGTATTGTCAAAAGAGGCACGAATACCGCAGCGGTGGTCAAAAACGACGAGAGGACCCCGGTCCAAACCTCTTTGAGGCCGTCGGCGGCGGCATCTAGAGGCCTCTTGCCCACGGCGAGGTGCTTGGCGATGTTCTCCGAGATCACTATGGCGTCGTCCATCACCAACCCAAGCCCCATAAGAAGGGCCACCATGGACACCATATTGAGGGTCTGTCCAAGTATCGGGAAAAAGAACATAGCCCCAAGAAAAGACACAGGCAACCCCATGGCGACCCACAGGGAGTACCTGCCGTTGAAAAACAAAAACAGCGTTGTAAAAACCAGGAGGAAGCCCTGGAAACCGTTTTTTAGGAGCATATCCAATCTATCCCTGACGATGGTCGTGTAGTCGTCGGTCAGACTGATGGAGACCCCTGGTGGAAGTTGAGGCGCCTTGCCCTTCAGGTATCCCTTGATCTCATCCAACACCCTCAGAGAATCCTCCGTGTCGGTCTTGCTGACGACGATAAAGGCGGCCCTTTCGCCGTCGAAGAGTATTTTGTCCTCCTCCACCTCGAAATCGTCCAGGACATCCGCCACGTCCCCCAGGAGGATCCGCCCCCCGTCCGGTCCCTCGAATATCACAGTGGACTCAAGGGCCTCTTTGCTCCTGCGCCTCTCTGCGACTCTGAGGGAGATCTTTCTGGCGGAGGACTCTATAAACCCCACCGGAAGGTCCACGTTCTGGGATCCCACCGATCTGACCACGTCTCCCACGGTCAGGCCATGCTGTCTGAGGAGGGGGAGGGACACCATGACCTGGTACTGTCTATCGGAGAAGCCCGAAAGCTGAGCCTGAGACACCCCAGGCAGAGCCCTTATCTCGTCCCTTATCCTCCTGCCGTAGGCCCTCAGCACCGATGGCTCCATCGGACCGGTAACAGCAAGGGAGACCACCGGCTTGGTCTGCCCTAAAAGCCTGACGACGGGCTTTTCGGCGTCATCGGGCAGGTCGTCGATAGCCTCGACCTCGGTCTTGATGTCGTTTAAAAATACCGAGCTGTCCCAGTCGGGTTCCATCTCCGCAGTGACGATCCCCAGACCGTCCCTGGACTCGGACCGTACCTCCCGGACGTATCTAACCGACGATATGGCATCCTCGACTAGCTGGACGACCGACTCGTCAACCTCGTCGGCGGTCGCGCCAGGGTATGCCACAGTGACAGAGACCCGTTTTGGCAAAAAATCAACGAATGTCTCCCTCCTGAGCTCCGGCAGGGCCATGATCCCCAATATGATAAAAATCGCCATCATCAGGTTTGCCGACGTGGGGTGTCGAAGGAAGAAACGGATCATCTTCGCGCCTCCTCCAGATCAAAAGGCTTAAGCTTCATCCCAGGGACGGGGGCCTCTAGCTCGGAGATCACCACCGTCTCACCCTCCGACAGGCCGGGGATCACCAACGCCCC
>JAQUTB010000349.1 GCA_028709985.1 Dethiosulfovibrio sp. | reverse complement strand
GACGGTTTCGACGAGAAGACAGGGATCATACTCCTGGCCGCCACTAACAGGTCCGACGTGCTTGATCCAGCCCTGATGCGTCCTGGCCGCTTTGATCGCCACATAGTGGTGGACAGGCCTGACGTCAGGGGAAGAAGGGCCATCCTGGACGTCCACATAAAGGATAAAAAGCTGGATAAAGAGGTCGACCTTGACGTCATAGCCAGGAGGACCCCAGGCTTTGTAGGCGCCGATCTGGCCAACCTGGTAAACGAGGCGGCCCTGTTGGCCGCCCGTGGAGGCAAGGCCATAATCTCCATGGAGGAGATGGAGGAGGGAATCGACCGGGTCATAGCTGGGCCGGAGAGAAAGAGCCGTCTCATAGGCGAGAAGGAAAAACACATCATCGCCTATCACGAGACTGGGCACGCTCTGGTGGCTAAATTTATCCCAGGCTGCGACCCTGTGCATAAAATCTCCATCATACCGAGAGGCAGCATGGCCTTGGGCTACACCCTTCAGCTTCCTGAGGAGGACAGGTTCCTCATGTCAAAAAAGGAGCTGCTCAACAACATCTGTGTCCTGCTGGGAGGTAGGGTCACGGAGGACCTGGTCTTCGGCGACATAACGACAGGGGCCAGCAACGATCTTGAGAGGGCGACCAATATAGCCAGGCAGATGGTCACCCAGTACGGTATGAGCGAGAGCCTCGGTCCGGTGGCCCTAGGGAAGAAACATCACGAGGTGTTCCTTGGAAGGGACATAGCTGAGGACAGAAACTACAGCGAGGAGATCGCCTACTCCATCGACAGGGAGGTAAGGTCGATTATCGACGGTTGCTACGATAAGGTCAGGACTATTCTCACGGAGAACAGGGAAAAGGTCGACCTTGTGGCTCAGACCCTCCTCGAAAGGGAGGTCCTCGACGGCAAAGAACTGGCCGTTCTGCTGGGCGAGGTCGTAGAGGATGAGGTCGAGGATCCGATAAGCGAGCCTCAGATCTCGGAGGAACAGAAGCCTATCGACCTAGCTAAAGAGCCTAGCGTAGTTTTTGACGCCTGATAGATGCGGGAGCGTGGGATTTTTCCCATCTCCCGCATCCTTTTTAGGAGGTGATTATCTTGGCTAAGTTTAACTTGGTGTCCCCTTGGGGACCGGCGGGAGATCAGGGGAAGGCCATAGAGGATATCTGCGACGGTTTTGACAGGGGGATGGGATGCCAGACCCTTATGGGGGTAACCGGGAGCGGAAAAACCTTCACCGTGGCCAACGTAATACAGAGACTGGGCAAGCCCACCTTGGTGATGGCCCACAACAAAACCCTCGCGGCCCAGCTCTACAGCGAGTTCAGGGATTTTTTCCCCGAGAACGCCGTCCATTACTTCGTCAGCTATTACGACTACTATCAGCCCGAGGCCTACGTGCCCTCGTCCGACACCTACATAGAGAAGGACGCCTCGGTCAACGAAAGGATAGAAAAACTCCGTCTAGCCGCCACCAAGGCACTGATAGAGAGGGAGGACGTTATAGTGGTGGCCAGCGTCTCATGTATCTATGGCCTCGGCAAAAAGGCCACCTACGAGGACGCTGTGATACCCTTTGCCGTAGGGGACAGATGGGACAGGCGGGGTTTTTTTGAGGCCCTTCTCTCCGGCTACTACGTCAGAAACGACCTAGAGCTATCTCCCGGTAAGTTCAGGGCGAGGGGAGACGTGGTGGAGATATTTCCCTCCTACAGCGATACCTGTCTCAGGGTGGTCTTCTACGACGACGAGATAGAGTCTATCGAGGAGACCGACCCTGTCACGGGAAAGACCCTGCTGAAAAAGGATCGAGCCTCCATATACCCAGCCCAGCATTACGTGACATCCGACGAGGCGGTCGCGGCCGCAATGAGCTCCATCTGGGACGAGATGAATCGCCAGGTGGAGGCTTTCAAGGCCCAGGGCAATTACCTCGAGGCCCAGCGGATAGAGAGCAGGACCAGATACGATATGGAGATGCTGTCCGAGACAGGATACTGTTCAGGCATAGAGAACTACTCCAGATATCTTGACGGTCGGTCCGAGGGAGATCCCCCTGGAACTTTGATGGACTTTTTTCCTGACGATTTTCTCCTTGTGGTGGACGAGTCCCATATAACCTTTCCCCAGATAAGGGGCATGTTCAACGGCGACAGGGCCAGAAAGGAGACCTTGGTAAAACACGGTTTCAGGCTGCCGTCCTGTCTGGACAACAGGCCTCTGCGATGGGAGGAGTTCACCAAGTACATGAGCAGGACCCTGTGTCTGTCCGCTACTCCCGGGGATTGGGAGGTCTCTATTTCCAGCCAGGTCGTGGAGCAGATAATCCGCCCTACCGGTATCCCCGACCCGGAGGTCATAATAGTTCCAGCCACAGGTCAGATCGACGATCTCCTGGACAGGATAAGAGGCGTTCTCGATAGGGGAGAGAGGGTCCTGGTGACCACCTTGACGAAAAAGGGCTCGGAGGACCTAGGAGGATACCTGAAGGACCTGGGCATAAAGGCGAAGTACATCCACTCGGACCTTAACACTTTCGAGAGGGCCGAGCTTATAAGGGAGCTGCGTGAGGGGAATACCTCGGTT
>JAQUTB010000026.1 GCA_028709985.1 Dethiosulfovibrio sp. | reverse complement strand
AGTTTCGAGAGGGTATCGGGATGGGTCGAGCCTTTTTCAGGCAGGATAGGCCCCAAATCCCCTAGCCCCATCGGCTGCGTCTCTGGAATAGAGACGTCCAAACTCATGGGGGCACTGACGTATAGCCTACCTTCAAGTCCGGCCCTTCTAAGCAGGTCCTTCGAGACAGGAGATCCAATCTCCTCAAAGCCCTCCACGATGTTAAGGGTCTTAAGGTCGCTGGACGCCAAAAGCTCGACGCCGGTCCCCCATATACGATCGACCGCCACGACCTGCCACCTGAAAAGTCCGGGATCCAGGTCGTCGGGTAAAACCCATCTGTGGTCGTTGCCCTCGTAGACCTGTTTCATCTCGCCGGACTCGCCGACGCCCAGGAAGAGACGATAGATAACGTCGGATGTCTCGCTGTGCTTGAAGTTCCAGTCCAGCGTGCCGTACAGCCCAAGCCGTCCCCCGTCAAGGGGGAAGGATCCCATAAACTGAGGGGGAAGGGCCTCCATGGAATTGTTTACGTTCAGGACTCCTCCCGTAGCAACCTTTCCCTTGAGCCCCTCCATCGGGGTTGTTCCTCTTAGGATCCTCCACCTGATGGTGTCCATGGATTCCTCAGGGTGCAACCCGTTCAGCAGGGACACCGCCCCCGACACGAAGGACGCCGCCACAGAGGTTCCGGTCATGAGCTCGTACCTTTCGGTCTGGACGGGCAGCCCTATTCCGAAGTCATCGAGGTAGAAGAAAGACCCGGAGGGATCGGTGCCAGAGCTCCAGCTCACCATGAAACGGAACCGAACCTGATCCGTCCTCATCTCCCTCGGTATTCTCCCGACTAACCTACCAAAATCGAGATGGTCGAGACCTCCCTTGCCGAGGCGAGCGACGTCAAACCATTCTCCCCCTCGCTGAGGCTGACATTGCAGGGATACCCACTCGTCGTCGTATCCCCAAAACCCGTTATACCAGCCCCTGACGTAGGCTCCAGCGTAGACCTCCAGGTCGTTTGATACCTCCGATATGTCTACCGGATCCCTGAGGGTGAGGTAGCCCTCCCCTCCTCCTGGTTTAAAGGTCAATTTCCAGCTGCTCTCGGGACTACGCCAAAAGGGCTTCGTCCCATGAAGGTTTCCTTCGTGACGTCCAAGCTCCCAATCACCCGATACGATCCACACGTTGCCCCCGGCCTCCATCCCGTCGAAAAACAGCGACCTGTCTCCAGATATCGGATCGTAGGGAAGGCTCGGGAAGGTGCTGAGCACGTCCGTTCCAGGAGCGGCCAGGTGGACGGACTTAAGTCCGAAGGAGGACCCGTCGTTCAGCTTGCCGTCTCTGTCCATATTGGCAACGGAGATCACGTTTGGAAGGTCGTACCCCGCTGGATAGGTCTGCTCGACGTCGTTATCGCTGGCGGAGTTTCCCGCCGCAGCGACAAACATTATCGACTCCCCGGACAAAGCCTGTATCGCCTCGAACGCAGCCTGAGAGTAACCACCGAAGCAGAAAGCCCCGTTTACTACTACAACAGGAACTCCGTTTTTTTTCATTTTAAGGACATAGTCAAGCCCTTTGACCACGGTGGCCACATCGCCGTAACCTCCGCTGTCCAGGCACTTCACCGCCATAAGAGATCCGTTCCAGAACACGCCTGATACGCCAAGGCGGTTATCGCCGACTGCGCCGATTATCCCGGCACAGTGGGTTCCATGGTAGTTATCGTCTATAGGATCTCCGTCGTCGTTGACAAAATCGTACCCGTGGAGATCGTTGGAGACCGGATTGGGATTGATCCATATGTTCTGGGCGAGGTCCACATGGTTATAGTCTATGCCGGTGTCTAAAACCGCGACTACACCGCCTCCAGCGGTAGCCCTGGACCAGCCATCGATGACCCCGACATCCTCGTTTAAGCTCCCTACCCCCTTGGACCACCATTGATCGGAAAAAAGTGGATCGTTCGGTATGGTCGTCAAGGACCTAACCCTGTAATTGGGCTCGACCGCCAGAACCGAACCGCTGGACCTCAGACTTTCCACGAGGGCCTCAGTAGACAGATCACCTCTCACGAGATGCCAATCTCCTTCGTCTCCCTCCATCAGGAGGGTGGACCTGAGCTTCGCCTGGTCCGATCGATTGGATCGGATCAGAGAAAAGCTGGTCCCTTTGGTGATTTTCACGATAGCTTCCCCGGGCAGCCAAGGTTCCCCCAACTTAAAAACCTGAGCCTCCGATGGAGCGGAAAAGGACAAGAGCAGAGAGAAAAGCACAGAGAGAGCTCGCAAACACCCCAGTTTTTTCATCGGAGTCTACCCGTTTATCTCTTTCAGTATCTCCTTGAGAACTTCGTGTCTATCACCGTAGGGAATCTGACAGGTACCGACCCGGAAGTGTCCACCGCCTCCGAAGCGAAGCATCAGCTTTCCCACGTCCACGTTGGATGTACGGTTCAGTATGGAATGCCCAACGGAGAACACGCAAAATTCCATCTTTTTTCCGTCGAACACCCTCACGGAGATGTTGCTCTCCGGGAACATAGCGTATATAACGTGGCGATTTCCGACGAAGGTCTCTTCCCTTCCAACCAAATCGGTCACAACCGCATCTCCCTCGCTGTAGCTGGTGTCTTTAAGCATTTCCATGAAGAGGGGAATCTGATCCCGATAGCGGCGAATCCTTTCCTTGACGTCCTCCAAGGCAAGGATATCGTCGATATCGTGGTTCCTTAGATACTCCACCAGATCGTCCATGAGCTGATAGTTGGAGATGGTGTAATCCCTGTATCTGCCTAGTCCCGTCCTAGGATCCATTACGAAGGATAGAAGTACCCATCCCTGAGGGTCCAGAATCTCCTCCCTGGAGAAATCCGCCGAATCAGCCTTATCCGCCACGTCCACCAGATAGGAGAGCCTGGCAAGGGGCCCTTCGTCGCCACCGTAATAGTTGTAGATCACCCTGGCGCAACTTTTCGCGCTGGGGTCACAGGAGCCTTCCCAATGGTGGCGGAACATCTCCTCTCTCTCTACCTCCGAGGCATGGTGGTCAAACCAAAGGCCACATCCCGGCAAATAAGGGATATTGGCGAGGACGTCGTTTGAGTCGGCCTGCACCAATCCGTCCTGGATGTCCTTGGGGTGGACGAACTTCCGCTCCTCCATAATCCCCATTTCCTTCAGAAGCACGGCACACATCAGGCCGTCGAAATCGCTTCTGGTCAAAAGGCGCATAGATCATTCCTCCCGTCCAAGAGTTATCCCGAGAGCTACAAGGGTCGATCCTGTAAAGAGCAGATTGATCCCCACGAGCAACCCAATCCCCCAGGCAGCAGCGAAAAGGTTATGCCAGATAAGCCCAGAGAGCAATAACGCCAGTAGTCCACTGAGCAATAGCCACAGCCACCCATCCAGTCCTCTTAACTTTACAGCTACGACAACCTTGAAGATCCCTTCCGCCGCGAAATACAGGCTCAGGATCATGGTCAGGGTTATAACGCCACTCATGGGCTTTACCAGGAGGATAATCCCGGTAATGAGGGTCAAAGCCGACCCCAATAGGTCTCCGAAGCCACCTCTCCCCTGCCGTCTCTCCCTGTAGCCGCTTATAGCCATGACGGACCCAGCAACCACCATCAACCATCCTATCACGGACTCTATGGCCAAAGAGGCGACCAGCGGCATCGACACCGCAACACCACCGAGGAGGGCGAGGCAAACTCCGACGCCCATCACCCAGCCTCTTCTTGAACGAAGCCCCACTCTGTCGAAGTCACCGAAAATAAGCATAATTTTCCTCCATAAAAAAGATCGAACACCTGTAAGAAGAGTATATCACGATCGCCCGGCTGTTAAGAGTGGAGAAAGGACTATAACGGACGGAAATCGTACTTTCCAAAGGGGCTTGCCCAAATCCACAGTTGTGCTACACTCAAGGGATAAAATAATCGACATAAGGAGGAACTTTTTAGTTGAAACACCCTTTTTCCGTAAGGAGTACAGTAGCGTTCGCAAGATGGTTCATAAAAGAAGAAGGACGTTCTTTCGTCAACATAACACTAGGAGCGGTGGTATTCGCTATAGCGATACAGCTGTTCGTAATACCGGCAAAACTGCCAGGGACCGGCGTCAACGGCATAGGGCTTTTGCTTAACTATCTCTGGGGCGTGCCTCTGCCCCTCACCATATGGGGGCTCAACGCTTTGCTGTTCATATACGGATGGAAGGTCCTGCCCAGGCGGTTCACACTCTGGAGCATATACGGCACGGTGGTTTTCACCCTGTTTCTGTCCGTAGCGGAGTACACCCTGCCGGTCCCTGTGATAGAGGATCGCTTTCTTCTAATAGTTGTCGCAGGCTTACTTCAAGGGGCCCCCTACGCCATGATATTCGCGGCGGGAGGATCCCTTGGAGGGACGGACATAATATCCATGGCGGTAAGGAGAAAGACAGGGATGGAGATCAGCCAGTTCACCATGATAGCCAACTTCGCCGTGCTGGCGCTGTTCTTCTTCGCCGTTAGCTTTGAGAACGTCGTCTACGGAGTCGTCCTCTCCTACATCAACACCACCGTCATGGGAGGGGCGATGAGATCCTTCGGCATCAAGAAGGAAGCTCTGGTGATATGCAACAACCCGGAGGAGACAAAACACTTTATAACTCACGAGCTGGGACGAGGGGTTACCATATTCTCCGCCAGAGGCGGATTTTCCGACGTCCACAGGGACGTGTTGATGACCCTTCTTACAGCCAGACAGGCGATGCTCCTGAAACAGCATCTACAGAAGACCGACCCCAAGGCCTTCCTCAGGCTGGCTGAGGCAACGGAGGTTCTGGGTCAGGGGTTCGGAAGCTGGAAAAAAGACGTATAAAAGAGGTGGCCCGTCAGATGACGGGCCACCTCTTTTATACTGAGGATCAGCATTTTTAGAGGTTACCTAAGGACATTTTTTACCTTTTAGACACCTGTCCCAATGGGAGTTGACCATGGAGACAAACGAGTCTGTCGGCATAAAATCTTTTTTTAATGTTTCGCAGACCTCCGAGGATATCCTCCCCTGAGAGACAAACTCCTCACCGGCCCTCTTTAATGCATCGTAGTACCAACGGATCTGTTCCTGTAGCTCCGGCACCGGGACGCTCAAAAGTCCGCCAGCCGGGCGCAGTACCACCTCCGCAAGCCCCTCGTCTCTTCCCCTAAAAAGGCAGTCAAATTGGGAGATGAGTCCATCGAAGTGGTGAATTTCGGGGAAGCCACAGTTGGAAAACAGAAGGGTCTTGGGATAAAGCCGATCCCCATTCCTCACCGGATGGCCGTAGGTATCCCCTTCCTTCACCATGTGTGGGTCTACCAGAGGGAGGGTCCTCTCAAGGGCGGCCTTGAGCATCGCTGTCATACCGTAGTGATACAACGGAGTGGCCCAGATGACAGCGTCAGATTGGCCCATCTCCGCCAGGACCATGTCCATATCGTCTTTCTGGATACACCGTCCAGGCGTGACGGTCCAGCAGGAGAAGCACCCCCTACAAAATCCCACAGATAGATCCTTCATATATATGGTCTTCGTCTCAGCTCCTGCCGCTTGAGCTCCCTCAAAGAAGGTATCCACCATGATTTGAGTGTTGCCATTCGCACCTTTAGGGCTCCCGTTCAAGGCTAAAATCTTTATGTTTTACATCCCCTCTCAAGAACTTACATCAAAAATTTTACATCCGATCTTTTTATGTCGAATAGGATGTGGTCTCCCTCGACAAAACACCATGAAAGGGTACGAGCCTCCAACAGGAGACCCTCAACGTCGAGGGACAGGCGGAACTCCCCCTGTCTGACCCTTACGTCGACTATCCTACCCCTCCACGGCCCCTCCCCTATTCTGAACAGCTCCGGCCGGATCAGGAGGTGGCCCTCCCCGTCCTCCCCTTCGGACAGAAAAGACACCCCGGCGAGGGACGTAAGGCCTGCCTCTCTGGTGGCTGGAATCATGTTGACCACTCCCATGAAATCAGCTGTATCCAGAGAACCAGGGCTCTCATATAGGTCGACGGGCCTCCCTATCTCGGCTATGACGCCTCCCTTCATGAAGGCAACCCTATCGAAAAGGTCGAAGGCGTCGTCTCTATCATGAGACACGAAGATCGTGGTCAGTCCCATGGACCGATGAAGCCGGTGAATCAGCCGTCTCATGTCCCGCCTGAGGTTGGGATCCAACGAGCTAAAAGGCTCGTCCATCAGGAGAACGTCGGGACGGAAAGCCAAAGCCCTGCCTATGGCGACCCTCTGAGCTTGGCCGCCGGAAAGCTCCTCCGGGTAACGCTTTTCCAAACCATCCAGCCCCAGGTCTAGGAGAAGGTCCTCTATCATAGAGAGCCTTTCTTTTTTAGGTGTACCTCTCATCCTGAGCCCAAAAGCCACGTTATCCTCCACGCTCATGTAGGGGAACAGGCTGGAACCCTGGAACACGAAGCCAAAATTTCGATTTTCTGGGGAAAGGCTTGAGATATCCCTTCGACCACAAAGGATCCTCCCTCTATCGGACGGGATAAGGCCGGCTATGAGCCGCAAAAGCGTCGTCTTCCCACAGCCAGAGGGCCCCACAACTCCAAAGAACTCGCCATCATCCACGGTTAGAGATGGAACGGAGACGGAGAACCCATCGAATCCCTTGTAAAAGCCCTCCAGGAAAATATCCATATGGAACCGCCTCTTTTATCTCTTAAGGATGTCCACCTTTTCGTCCCTCTCAGGCTCAGGAGCGACCTCCGGCCCAGCGTCGCTGCTGGAAATCTCTTTCAGAGCCTCTTTCTCCGCCTCCGCTGCCGCCTTAGCTGCCTCTCTAGCGGCCCTCTCCGCCTCTTTTTGGGCCCTATCCTTGAACTTGGACAGCAAAGTCAGCCACAGTTGAACGGCTATTCTGACAGCAGGAGTCACCTTTCTGCCGTTCAGTATGTCGGCGGCCCTCCTGAATATGGAGCTTCCCGTGGGGTATGGATGGGTCACCCAAGATAGGGAATCAAGTCTTATGCCCTTAGAGATGGCTAGAGTAAGCTCGGATATCATGTTGCTTGCTCCCTCGCCTACCAGGGTCGCACCCAGGATTTTTCCTCTGTGGCCGAGGGTCACCTTCAGGAATCCGTCCCCCCATCCCTCTATCAAAGACCTGTCTATTTCCTCCAGGGGAACCCTTATCTCCTTTGCCTTGATGCCCTGCTCTATCGCCTGGTCCAGGGTCATGCCGACCCTGGCGACCTCCGGAGAGGTGTAGGTGCAACACACCATGGGCAGGGAGTCAAAAGACCTATGCAACGGCAAAAAGGCGTTCCTTAAGCACACCCTGGCGGACATGTCCGCGGAGTGGGCATAGCGATGAGATAGACAGACATCCCCTGCCCCGAAAACCCTCTCGTTAGACACGCTTCTGAGACCTCTATCGACCAAGAGCCCCATGTCGTCGAAAGAGATGTTCCCCTCCTCCAGGCCCATCCCATCCAGGTTGGGACGTCTACCACAGGCGAGGATGATCCTATCTGCGAAGACCTCCTCGGTTGCGCCGTTATCGTTATACACGACCCTTACGCCCTTACCTTCGCTGGATACAGAGACGACCTGGACCCCCAGTTTTATGGCTACACCGTCGACCTCAAGGGATCGTCTAACAACCCCAGCGGCCTGGGCGTCCTCCCTTGGGAGGAGCCTCTTCGACCTCTGCAAAAGGGTCACGGAACAGCCCAACCTGGCAAAAGCCTGGGCCATCTCGCATCCCATAGGTCCACCTCCGACGACCACCATCGAGCTAGGCAGCTCGTCCAGATCGGATATATTCTTGCTGGTCAGATAATCCACCTGATCCAGCCCGGTTATATCGGGAATTTTGGGGCTCGATCCTGTGGCTATAATGGCCCTGGTGAACTCTATGGTCTTATCGCCGACCCTCAGGGATCTGGGAGATTCGAAAACGGCGGTGCCAGCGAAGAGATCGACGCCCTCGCTTAAAATCCTCAGGGATGAGTCGTTTGCGCTAAGCCTGGACCTGATCTCGTCGATCCGTCCGAACAGCGCCTTGAAATCCACCTTCATCTCGCCCGATTTTATACCCATGCTGGACGATGTTCGAACCTGATGGGCCCTTCTGGCAGAGGCTATTAGAACTTTGGACGGCACGCATCCCGAGTTGAGGCACTCCCCACCGAGAAGATCCCTCTCGACCAAAGCTACCCTAGCCCCGATCCTGGCCCCACCGACGGCTGCCGTCAGGCCAGCAGGTCCGGCCCCCACCACCACCAAGTCGTATTTATCCTTTTCCTCTTCGCAACCTCTTAGACAAAAAGGCCTAACCGAGTCTGGGTAGGTCATTTTTTCCATAAAGACACCTCCAGTTCGCAAAAGCGATTACGCCCATGATAGCACCGAAAAGACTTTAGTCCAGGGTATCAAGATATTTACCTGCGTTTTTTATCGGAGAACAGACATCTGTCAGCCTCGTCGATCAGGAAGCGAACCGGTATACCTGGTATTATCCTGGTAGAGCCCACAGAGGCCGATAGGGGGCATCCTCTAGATTCACCTAACGCCGCTATAGCGTCCTTTATCCTCTTCGCCTTGTCCTCGACATCGCCGTCCCTCGCACCAGGACAGATGACCATAAACTCATCCCCACCGTAACGGATCGGAATATCGTCAGAAGCGGACAGATCCGTCAACAAGACCCCGACCTGCTGAAGCAGATCGTCCCCAGCCTGATGCCCAAGGGTGTCGTTTATGCCCTTGAAATCGTTGAGATCCACCAGGAGAAGCCATCCTGTAGATCCCGAATCGGGGTCTACCATCTTTTTGAGGGTCTCCATGCCGTACCTGCGATTGTATATCCCGGTCAGATAATCCCTATTGGCGAGATCTTCCAGCTCCTCCAGCGCGTTGTTTAGGCCCTTGGTCCTCTCTCTCACCATGGACTCCAGATCGTTGCTGTACCTCTCCAGGTCTCGGACCAACACCTCCATACCCCTTCCGTGTTTTCGGTAAGCCATAAAAAACGGAATCGCCACCAGTAGGAAAAGGGCGGATATACAGACGCTAAAAAAAGCTCTCCTTATTAAGATGCCCTCAACAAACGAGATATCGTAATCTGCGCAGGACAGAAAAAGCCTCCCTCCGCTGGATCTGAGGGGATATGCCACAGATCGGAAGGTCCCCCATCTATCGGAATAGGACACCCAAGCCGGTTTTTCCGAGTTATATGCCTTTATAAACTGAGGGGGAATCTCCGGGTAGGGATAGTAATACCATCTGAGCTGCTCTGCCGCCTCTCGCTCCGACACGCTTGGAGCGGCGAAGAAAAATCGTCCGTCCCTCTCTACAAGAGTGTAGATCCAGGCAAAGCCAGTCTTTCTAGCGTAGTCGTTAAAAAGGTCCCTGTTTTTGAACTCCTCTTCTATCGGGATGCTCTCCGAGTCGGTAGCCCTATCGTGAAAATCGGGAGCAAGTATGGAGGGCAAAGCCATGGCAGCCAGCTCCAGCTTGTCGTCCACGTTTCTCATAGTGTCGATCCACGACGAATACACCGATAGGCCAATGTAGGCCAATGAGGCCAAAACGTAGACCCAAAGAGCTCTGTTAAGGTTGGACCGAAGAGCCCAAAGGCTTTCTTTTTTCATCTCAATCCTCCCGATCTGGAAGATAACCACATTTGACGACGTGGAAACTCTGACTAAGATATTAGATGGAATCGGATCGACATGCAACCCATTTCTAAATTACAATAGTGGGCAGGAGGTGACGACTATGACAAGACATAAGGTCGCCGTAGCTCAGATGGACAGTGGACCACACAAGGAGATAAACATCCAGAAGATGGAGGGAATGATCCAGGAAGCCTCTCAACAGGGAGCATCCCTTGTGGCCTTTCCTGAGACGTCGATCGTGATGCCTGGGACGGGGGAGGACAGGGAGATGGAGTCGGAGAAAATACCGGGCCCCTCCATAGCCAGGCTGGCGGACGCCGCAAAAGAGGGCAAGATCTGGGTTCACTGCGGAAGCCTACCGGAGACCATCGACGGCGATACAAGAAGCTACAACACGTCAGTGGTCATATCGCCCCAAGGAGATATCGCGGGGATATACCGCAAGATACACCTCTTTGACGTAAAAGTAGAGGGCGGCCCCTCCGTCATGGAGTCGGTGAGCTACGCTCCAGGGAAAGACGTGGTCACGGTGGAAACCGACATAGGGAAACTGGGCTTGGCGATATGCTACGATCTGAGGTTCCCGGAGCTTTTCAGGATGTTGACCGTTATGGGAGCGCAGATCCTGGTAATACCGGCCTGTTTCACCTCCGATACCGGCAACGAGCACTGGGAACCGCTTCTCAAAGCCAGAGCGATAGAGAATCAATGCTACGTCCTGGCCCCGGCTCAGATCGGCCTGAAGCCACGTTACAGAGCTCACGGAAAATCGCTGGTGGTCGATCCCTGGGGGACCGTAACGTCCTGCAAGGCCGACGGAGAGGGCATTATCCTATCCGAGGTCGACATGGACAGGGTTCAGTCCATAAGGAACTCGGTCCCCTGCCTCAAAAACAGAAGACCGGAAGTATACGGCTGGAATATGTAAAAGAGGGCGGCCTAGGCCGCCCTCTTTTGTGCGCTATCAGTTAAAACGTCTATTCAATGTCTGGAACCTTCACGCCGACCTCTTTGTAGTACTTAGCGGCTCCGGCGTGGACCGGCACGGACGCACCGGCGGTAGCTCCCTCAAGGGTGAAGAGGAGAGCCTTAGAGTGGACCTTGTGAAGCTCCTCGACGTTCTCCCAGAAGGTCTTTGTGAGCTGGTAGACCAGGTCGTCGGGGAGATCGGCGTCGCAGACCCACATAGCCATAACTGCGGGGGTCGGGACGTCGTGGTCAATGCCGTTGTAGGTTCCGGCAGGGATCTTGCTCTTTATGAAGAAGCTAAAGGTATTGGTCAGCTTGTCCATAAACTCGTCGCTGAAGGAGACGAGGTCGATGTCGTGCATGGTGGCAAGGTCCATGATGGAGGAGGTGGGATATCCAGCGGTGACAAATCCGACGTCAAGCTGGCCGTCCTTGAACCTCTGGGTCGTGTTGTTGAAGTCCAGGAAATCGGTCTTCATATCGGCGTACTTTATGCCAGCCACCTGAAGAATGGCGGAGACGTCTCCCTGCACTCCCGAGCCAGGAGCTCCGACGGACACCCTCTTGCCCACTATGTCCATTATGTCCTTGACGCCGGACTCCTTCAACGTGATGCACTGGACGTGCTCAGGGTAAAGGGAAGCGATGAGACGGACGTTCTTGTAGGGAGTCTTGAACATACGCTCGCCCTTGTAGGCCCAGTAGGCCACGTCGTTTTGCACCAGCGCCATCTCTATCTCGTGGGTTCCTATGAGGTTGAGGTTGGCCACCGAGGCGTTGCCTGTCTCTGAGGTCATCTGGATGTCCGGAAGATGCCTGGAGATGAGGTCGGCCATGCCGCCCCCTATCGGATAGTAAGTACCGCCAGTCCCACCGGTAGCCAAGGAGACAAACGTCTTGGCCGATGCCGCTCCGGCCACCGCCATTACAAGGACGCCGACGACCATCAAAGCTGTTAAAAACCTACGCATCAAAAAACCTCCTCCATAAAGATATAAAGATGTCTTACCCCTCGCCGATAAACATCGGCACTTTACCGTAATGGTATCCAAACCACCTACAGTATAGTAAGAATCTTTTATCAGGTCAAGGAAGGTCTTCATGTATACTTTTTA
>JAQUTB010000348.1 GCA_028709985.1 Dethiosulfovibrio sp. | reverse complement strand
TCTAAGCGGTGGAGGAGCTTCTGAGTACCTCGACGTTGGAGAGTTCTCCCTTGCTGCCTCTGGTGGTGAGGATCCTGGTAGTGTTATTGGAGAGGCCCACCTAAAAGACTACATGAACCCCCACAGAGTAACCAAGGAGCAGATAGGCCTTGGGGCTGTGGACAATCGCTCTTCTGTGGAGCTCCTGAATAGGGCTAACCACACTGGCGTTCAGCCTCCTACGTCCATAGAGACTGATGTCTCTCACCAGTGGATGACTCTCACGGAGAAGAATAAGCTCTCCACTATCCAGGACCGTTCTAACCATACTGGAGTGCAACCAGCTTCCTCTATCCAGACTGACCCTCTTAGACAGTGGATCACCCTGGAAGAGAAGGAGAAGCTCGCCACGGTGGAGAGGAATGCCAACAGGTACGTCCACCCTCCCAAGCACTCAGCGGACGAGATAAACGAGACCTCCGACCGGAAGTTCGTTACCGCCGACGAGAAAGCTCTCTTGGGATCCGTCTCTGGGAGCTCTCATGGACATCTCAACAAGGATATCCTTGACGATATCTCAGCTGCTTTTACTGAGACTGACAAACAGAAGTTGGATAGCATCGCCTATGGTCTACAGCCTTACGTCCATCCTGGAACTCACCCCTCCACCATGATCGACGAGGTTGGAGACAAGCTTTTTGTGTCCCCGGAAGAGAAGGCTCTTTGGAATGCCCACGCCGAAAATCAAGAGAACCCCCATGGCATTACCAAGGCGTCCATAGGACTTTCTCATGTTGACGATACCTCTTCTGCTGAACTCAGGGACAGAGCTACTCATACTGGTGTGCAGCCAGCGTCTTCTATAGAACTGGACGAACACCACCAGTTCATAACTCAGCTTTTCAAGACCGATTTGGATAACACTGTTTCCCTCTCTCACCATCACGGGAACTCTCTTATCCTTAACGAGATCACCGCTGCCTACACCACTGAGGAGAAGGATAAGCTCGCTGATATAGAGGCAGAGGCCAACAAGTACGTCCACCCTGACACTCATAGCCTCAGCGAGATCACCGAAACCGATACTCTCAAGGTCATGACCTCTGCTGAGCGGACCAAGCTCTCTGGGATAGCTGCTGGAGCGAACGCCTACACTCACCCTGCCGCTCACCCGGCTACGATGATCACCGAGGACGCTTCCCATCGTTTTGTCTCTGACGCCGAGAAGACCAAGTGGAACACCGACGCCACCACCACAGCCAAAGGCGTGGTAGAGCTAGCGACATCAGCCGAAGCCCAGGCTGGGACCGATACAACGAGGGCGGTGACTCCGGCTGCGTTAGCTGGATCGTATGCCACCAACGCAGAGGCCTTGGCAGGCACGACCAAAAAGATCATAACAGCCGAGTCCCTCCGCTACGTGACTCTCAACACCCTCTATAACATAGAACAGGCTCCAGCTTACTGTGGCGTATCTTCTGAGGGCGGCTGGCACAGGATCAAGGAGGACGGGACACCGTTCTACCTCCGACATGATATCGACAACGCTAAGGGCATCCATAGAGCATTTACACACCTTGCTCCATGGGCCGGTATCGAGACGAGGATAATCACCTCCTCGGCAGGGCCTCAGCAGGTAGTTCGTGTTCCTAAGTTTTGGTACAAGCGTCAGGGGACTGGGCTAGCAGGTGATCCGTACAAGCTTTGGATTAGCGGCGCAGAAAGAGCGGGGTATGTCCTTCACCCTGCGTTTGCTGTGGTCGATGAGTTCTTCGTCGGAGCCTTCGCCTGTGGTGGGGATAAGTATGAGTCCGTGGAAGGACTTAATCCCAAGACCAACATCACCATAGGTACGGCTCAATCGGGAATAACGACCAACCACGGCGCAGGCTGGAATATGTGGGATATCTACCAGCTATCAGCACTCCAGATGCTCTACCTTGTTGAGTTCGGCGATCCCGATGCGCAAAAGCTGATCGGGGCAGGTAATAGCGGGCAGTCATGGGACGGTACATACAGAGCAACACCTAACGGCAAAACGAACGCAGTGTACCGTGGAATTCATGAGTTTTGGGGGAACGTCTGGCAGATGGTTGACGGGCTCAGAGGATATTCAGGGACCACAGAGGCGGAGATCTTTAGGGCTGACGGGTCTCGTGTTTTCGTGAGAACAGGGATAACGCCACCAGCGTCTTACTCGGGGTCGTCTATGTTGACCAACGCTGGCACAGGTTTTGACCTTAAGGCTGTTAATATGTACGGTCCTGGCGGTCAGGCGCATTTTGCGGATAGCTACTGGGGGCCTGTAAATAGTTTCATGATCCTTCACGGCGGCGGCTGGGCTGACGGCTCGTACTGCGGAGTCTTCTCTCTGTCCCTGAGCATTTCCGTTTCGTACTTGAGCTTGAGTATTGGGTCCCGCCTGGCAAAGGTTTGACCGTGTACTGTTTACTGAGTTCTGTTAGCCGCGCGATAGAAGGAGAGATATGACATGGGATACGCAAAGATAACAGGGGACAGCATCGTCCTCCTGGACAAGTTTGAAGATGGTGCACAGGAGTATCATCTATCCCCTCCAGCATACGACGAGGATGCGCAGTGGCTTGTTGGACCGCT